>JUEF01000084.1 GCA_000802045.1 Peptococcaceae bacterium BICA1-8 | reverse complement strand
AGGGAATTAGCATAAACAATAAAAAGCTATTGCTTTATCCCTTAAAAAGATGTAATATATTATAAAATATCTTTACAGCTGTAAACAATTTTGTAGGATGGTAGAACTACTAGTATTTGGTACTGTTTTAGTTAATAATAAAAATATCTTGGTAGGATGGTAGAACGGTAGGGTGGCAGAGAAAATGACACACCTCTATTAGGTGTTATTTTTTTACCCTTTTTTCTTACCTAGGAAAAAAATAATATAAGCAAAGGGGAAAATAACATGAGCATGAATTATATAAAAAAAATTCCAACAGCTGATGAAATTATTGATCAAATACCATTAGAAAATCACATTAAAGAAATACGAAATAATAGAACAAATGATATTAAAAATATTATTAAAAATGAGGATGATAGATTTCTTCTTATTATTGGACCCTGCTCCGCTGATAATGAAAAATCTGTCTGTGAATATATTGGCAGGCTGGCAAAAGTTCAAGAGAAGGTAAAGGATGAAATTTTAATTGTACCTAGAATCTATACAAATAAGCCCCGTACTACCGGGGAAGGTTATAAAGGTATGGTGCATCAACCTGACCCAAGCAAGGATCCTGACTTATTAGAAGGTATTAAAGCTATGAGGAAATTGCATATCAAAGCATTATCTGAATATTACATGCCGGCTGCTGATGAGATGCTTTATCCTGAAAATTATACTTATCTTGCAGACCTTTTGGGTTATATTGCAATAGGTGCTCGTTCCGTGGAAAATCAGCAGCACAGACTAACTGTTAGTGGGGTTAATACACCTGTTGGCATGAAAAATCCCACAAGTGGCGATTTGTCTGTAATGTTAAACTCTATTAAAGCTGCACAGCAGGGTCATCGATTTATTTATGGCGGGTGGGAAATCGAAACTACCGGTAATCCATATACCCATGCTGTCTTAAGGGGGGCTGTTGATTCTAATGGCAGAAATATTCCTAATTATCATTTTGAGGATATGATTTATTTTGTAAAAGACTATGAAAAGTCTCAGGTAGTTAATAGGTCTATTATTGTTGATACTAATCATGCTAATTCCATGAAGTGCTATGAAGAACAGCCTAGAATAACGAGGGAAATATTACTTAGTAGAAAAAACAATTCCCTTCTTAACAAAATGATAAAAGGGCTAATGATAGAAAGCTATTTAATAGAGGGCAAGCAAGGCATAGGTGAAAATATTTATGGAAAGTCCATAACGGACGCGTGTCTTGGTTGGGAGAGTACTGAGAAATTAATTTACTATATTGCGGATAATGTTTAAATAAAGGAAAAATTATCTAACTGAAAAGCGGGGGTGTTGCTTATGGGTTAGTTTCCTCACGAAAGTGAGTTGACTCAGCTCTGAAAGGACGCTCTCTTTTTATTTGTTTATTAGACCTAATTTATGATGGGGAGACAATGTAATAAAAGTTTGATATATTATATTTCAAAAATATATATTATGTAGTATAATTTGTAAAAAAAGTAGTTTATATATACTAAAGAGTCAATTTATAAACTATTTCTGTGGGGACTAAACAATGCTATTTATAATCATTGGATGTCTAGCGTTTTCATTTTTATATATTTTTGATATTAACAAAGTTAAGTTTATTCATAAGAATCTTAATATTTGCTTTGCAGTTGGTGTATTACTTTTAGCTGTTTCTACAATAGGGATATTATTTTATGACTCAAAAAGCTTTGAAGTATATCTTCCATTACGAGTACTTTTCGGTGTGTTGTCAATTATTGCACTAGTTCTTATGCTTCATGCTTTGTTTTATTCTTTACCATTTAAGGAGACATACGTTGAAGTAGAAAAGGAAAATAAAGTTATTGATACAGGGATGTATGCTCTCAGCCGTCATCCAGGCGTATTATGGTTTTTCCTTTTTTATTTCTTTCTCTGGTTGGCTTGGGGCAAAATGATCATAATGTGGGCCGGGATCGTTTGGACCATTATGGATATAATTCACGTTTATGTACAAGACCGATGGCTTTTTCCTAAAGCCCTAATTGGTTATGACAAGTATAAGGACAAAGTCCCATTTCTAATACCTAGTCTTAGTAGTATTAAACAGTTCATAATTACTATTAAATAGGAGGCCATAATGGGTTTAGATCAAATGCTCCGCGAAAAACAATTTGATAAAATTTGGCAAGAGTATTGTGGATTTTTGGATCTTTCAATACCTCAATACATGGATATACAAAACCGACTAATGCTCGAGCAGATTGAACTATATTCCAATTGTGAACTCGGCAGACGTATTATGAAGGGGCAAAAACCAACCACAGTTAGTCAATATAGACAGGTGGTCCCTCTCACTAAATATGAAGACTATGCAGATATTTTATTGCCAAAGGTGGAATCAGCCCTCCCAGGAAAACCTATGGTATGGATCGAAACAACATGGGAAGGTGGTAAAAACCCAGTAAAAGTAGCTCCTTATACTGAGAGTATGATTAATAGTCTCAAAACTTATTGTGTAACCATAATAATTCTTGCTTCTAGTAATAAGAAAGGTGAGATTAAATTAAGTGGGGGAGAAAATTTCCTCTATGGCATGGCACCGCTCCCTTACCTTACTGGATTGGTGCCACATCTCATTTCAAGTAGTATGTCAGTGAACTTCCTGCCAACAATCGAAGAAGCTGAGTCAATGAGCTTTAGACAAAGGAATAAGGTAGGATTTGAGTTGGGAATACAAAAGGGGATAGATCTATTTTTTGGTCTTAGCAGTATAATTCTCAAAATGGGTGATTCCTTTGCATCGGGCAATAGCTCGGGTAAGAATTTTTCAGTTCTAAAAAATTCTCCCAAAATGAATTATCGTTTGTTAAATGCCTGGATTAAAGGAAAACAAGATAAGAATCCTATACTGCCAAAGGATATATGGAAACTTAAGGGTTTAGTTTGTTCTGGAACAGATAGTGCAGGTCTAAAAAAGAAGATGGAATATTATTGGGGCGTTAAGCCACTGGAGATTTTTGGCGGTACTGAACCTACTTGCATTGCCACTGAAACATGGAACAAAAATGGCTTGGTACTCTTTCCCGATATATGTTTTTATGAGTTTATTCCAAAGTCAGAGATGGAGAAGAATTTGGAGGATCCACTTTATATTCCCCAAACATACCTCTTGGATGAACTGCTGACTGGGATTGAATATGAATTGGTGATTTCAAATTTTAAAGGTGGAGCTTTTGCCCGTTATAGGACGGGTGATATGTTTAAGTGCTTGTCTATGAATAATGAAGAAGATAACATTCAACTTCCGCAGTTTGTATATGTTGATCGTGACCCGAGATTTATTGATATAGCTGGATTTACTCGTATTTCAGAGGTTACAATAAGCCAGGCTATTGAGCTTTCAAAGCTTAATGTAACTGAATGGTTTGCAGTTAAGGAATTTGATGAGCACAAGAGATCCTTAGTACACCTTTATGTCGAAGTGGGATCAGAGGGTATGCGTGGTGCTTTGACAAAAGATATTATCAAGGAGCATCTTTCAATATATTTCCGGTATGTTGATACGGACTTTAGCAATTTAAAATCGCTATTAGGAATGGACCCTCTGAAGGTAACTATAATTCCAACAGGTACAATTAGTCAATTTAATAGAGCCTTTGAAAGAAGGCTTAGAAAAATGAATCCGACACATTTTGATCTGATAGAGGTTTTGAAAATAGCCCGTGGCGGAAGTGGAAACGAGGTGTTTTAATGCCTTTTTCGCAAATATTCTTCTGGGTAGTTCCAATAGTAGCACTGGTAACCTATTGTTTGCTAATGCTTTTTTTAATGGTATCTCAGAAGGATAAACTGATTAAGATGTTTATGTTAGTCTTAGCTGCATTAATTCTTTGGACTGCATCGTCAGTATTTATGAAAATGGAGTTATCTCCCGGAGTACTCTTTTGGAATAGGTTAATGGTTGCAGGAACAATTGCTGTTCCATTTCTGCTTTATTGTTTTGTTTCAGTCTTTACAAATTCTCTCAAGGTTTTAAATACAATTATCTGGGGATTCATAGCAGTTGCAAGTCTTATAGTAAACTTTATGGGTTTAGTGGTAACTGAAGCTAATGTAATTACTAATCCAGTTTTGATAAATGGCCAACAGTTTAATTTTGTTGATTTAAATTATTCACTGGGATTAATGGCTTATCCAATATTTTTTCTGATGTTTACGATAATTTTTGCAATTTTATTAAAAACAAGGAGAGCTGTAAATAGAGGAGATGCTGCATATGGACGAATTGGCCTAATTACTACTGGGGTACAAATAATGTTCATCGGCTCCCTTTTAAATGTATTTCCTGCTATAGGAAAGTATCCAGTAGACATACTGGCTTGTTTTATTAATGCAATTCTAATTACAGTAGCAATTTACAAATACCGCATGCTGGAATTGCGTTTTATGTTGACAAAGGGTATTGTTTATGGAGGATTGGCCCTGCTTATTACAGGTTTCTATGTCTACGTTGTTTTCGCAGCTCAACAACAAATGAGTAATTATAATATAGTTCCATATTTTACAGTTTTATTAGCCCTTATTGTAGCAGTTGTTTTTCAGCCATTGTATAGGTCTGCAGGTAAACTAGTCGATAAAATGTTTTATAAGGCTGAGTATTCCCAGCGTCAGGCGCTAAGAAACTTCAGTGCTAGTATTTCCAATAATTTGGATTTAAAAGATATAGCTAAAGGACTAATTGAAGCGATTCAGCTTGCTATTCCAGTAAAAAATATATTTATTTTGATAAAGCATGAGGAGAAGGAACATTATTATGTGTTTTGCTCATCCTCTAAATTACATAAGTCGGATTTTCAAATGTCTTTGGATAATCCTATTACCAAATGGTTCATAAGTAACAACGCAAGTCTCTCACGTACTGAATTATATTCTCAGCCTCTTTTTAAATCAATGTGGGAAACAGAAAAGAAAGACATTAACGATTTGGGTATTGAAGTTATTACACCTATTAAGAGCAGAAATGATTTAATTGGTATGATAATGCTTACAAATAAGAAAAATAATACTGCATACTTACTTGACGATTTGGATTTACTTACTTATCTAGGGACATCAAGTGCTGTTGCTATCGACAATGCTAGACTTTTCACCCGTGCCCAATTAGAATCAATTACTGACAGCCTAACAAAGCTATACAACCATGGGTATTTTTGCAAAACACTGTCGGAGCAGTTAGAAAAAGTTGGTTATGCGGAGCTATCCCTACTTATGATTGATTTAGATTTATTTAAGCTATATAACGATCTATATGGTCATTTTGAAGGAGATAAGGCACTAAAAACGGTTGCCTCAATAATAAAGAGAATTGTTGGAGATAAGGGCATTATCAGCCGATATGGTGGTGAAGAATTTACCATATTATTGCCCTATTATGATTCAAAAAGGGCATTTGATGTAGCTGAAAAGATAAGACTTGAAATACAGAGTTCTTTCTTTAATACAACTGATGTGACTCAACGGTTTTTAACAGCTAGTATTGGTGTTTGTACCTATCCTCATGCAGCTCCCAATGCTGAGGAACTATTAAAACGTGCTGATTGGGCCATGTATAATGCGAAAAATAATGGAAAGAATCAAACTATAATCTATACTCCGAATGTTGAATCCTCCAATAAAAATAATAATAATGAAAAGGGGGAAGAAAAAACCTATAAGCCCGTTTATATTGCTACGGTATATGCACTAACTGCGGCTATTGATGCTAAGGATCATTATACCTTCGGTCATTCCCAAAGAGTTGCAGAATATACCGCTATCCTTGCCAACGAAATAGGCTTAGACAAATCACATCTCGAAATAGTTAGAGAGGCAGCTCTTTTGCATGATATAGGTAAGATTGGTATTCCAGAAAATATCCTTACAAAAACTGGCAAGCTAACCAGTGAGGAATATGGCATTGTTAAAGCCCATGTTGAAATGTCTATTACCATTATTAAGCATTTGCCTTCCTTAAACCATGTAATACCGGCTGTTATCGGACACCACGAAAGATGGGATGGACAAGGTTATCCGCGGGGTCTAAAGGGTGATAATATTCCTTTGTTAGCTAGATGTCTAGCAATAACCGATACTTTTGATGCAATGACTTCTGATCGTCCATATAGAAAGGGTTTTAGTGTTAAGGATGCCCTTAATGAGATAAAAAATTGTATGGGAACACAATTTGATCCTGTAATGGCAAATTTATTTACAAGACTAGTTCTTGAAGGTACCATTGACATTAAACGAACTATTAGTAATAGCAAGGCGGTCTGAAATAAAAGGAGTAGCATTTATAAATAAATTTGAAGTATCTAACTAATAGGGTAAGCTATATATAATACTATGATGATTAGCAAGAAAAGGAGGCTGTTTTTTGGATTATTACAGAGGAGCTTTTGGTGGGAACATTGCTTTTGAGTATTTGAAGAAGCATGCACGTATAACCATTGGAATTATTTCAATTAATGTGGCCATTTTTGCAGTGAGCATGCTTTTGGGTGTTCACCAATGGACTATCCTCCAAGGGGGAATGGCTCCATTAGGCTATGTTTTTGCTTCAGGTGAATACTGGCGTTTTCTTACTGCTATGTTTATCCATGCTGATCTTTTACACATTGTTTTTAATATGATTATACTTATGCATGCCGGAGGGTATTTAGAGCCACAGTTGGGTTCTAAATGGTTTGTTGCTTTTTATTTGCTATCGGGACTATTGGTTTCTTTTTTTACAGGATTATTAAGTAGTACTCTTTCCGTAGGGGCCTCAGGCGCCCTATTTGCCGTCTTGGGTTATATTCTCTATTTTGACCTGAGAGCTAGAAGAAGTGGAAGGGTAAGTAATAGTATGATTATGCCTTTGGTGGTAATAAATATTATTTTTACTTTAATTGTTCCCAAGGTTAGCACAGTAGGGCATCTATCAGGCTTAGCTATTGGTTTTCTTTATGCATTTATAAAAGGGAAAAGATAGATAATTACTTTTCCAAAATTACTTTTTGCTAAGCCTTTATATAAAATGGTTGACAAAATGAAAACGGTTTTTATATTATAAAAATAGAAACTTGTTTTTAAATACAGGTCACTTATTATAAGAGGAGATAGATATGGCTAAAAAAACGGATGATAAATTTTTTGTGCAATCGGTAAACAGAGCCTTAGAAATTATTGAAAAAATTAGTGAGGCAGATGCACATGGAATAAGTATGAGTGAGATAAGTAAAGGTATAGATTTGCCGGTTAGTACTGTTTATAGATTGATTCAAAATTTAGAGGCTTGGAATTATGTTTATGAAAATATGGAGGGTAATTATAATTTAGGTCTTAAACTTCTTCAACTGGGTTCTATTGTGCAAAAAAATGTAGGATTAAGAAATATAGCTAGGTCTTATATGGAGGAGTTAAACCAAATAACCAAAGAAACAATTTATATGGCAATTTTGGATGAAAAGGAAAATGAATTAATATATGTGGAAAAGTTAGAAAGCCAAAGAAATGTTACTCTTGTGGCAGGAGTAGGGTCGAGAAATTATATTCATTCTACAGCAAATGGTAAATGTATAGTATCGGGTTTTAGTGATGAAAAAATCCGGCAAATTTTAATTAAGAAGTCAATGCTCGCTTTGACTAATAATACAATTATAGATATTGATAATTTTCTAGAGGAAGTTCAAAAAGTAAGAGAGTTTGGTTATGCTATTGATGATTTAGAAAATGAGGAAAGTGTGCGTTGTGTGGCTGCACCTATCCATGATTATCGAAAGGCTGTTGTTGCCTCCATAAGTATATCTGGTGTTTCAACTAATATTACTCAAGAACTGATGTGCAATGAATATAAAGATTTAGTGATCAAAGCAGCTAAAAGTATCTCAGAGGAGTTGGGGTACAGAAGTTAATGGATGCCTATCTCATAATATACAAAAAAATAATGATCTGTCTAACCCTTGGTAAATGAAAGTTCACCAAGGGTTTTATTTATTTTTTTAAAAAATTAGTTAGTTTCTTCTTGACAATCTGAAGAGGAAATAAGTAAAATGAAAACGTAAACCGCAATGTGGAAAATATATATTGCATAATTGGGAGGTATTCGAGTTGATAGAAATTAGATGGCATGGTAGAGGCGGACATGGTGGTTTTACAGCTGCTCGTCTTTTGGGTTTAGCTGCCTCAGTATATGGCGGCAATTACTCCCAGGCTTTTCCATCCTTTGGGCCAGAGAGAAGGGGTGCACCTGTTCTGGGCTTTACCCGAATAGACATAGAACAAATTAATGATCATAGTCAGGTGTATAATTGTGATTATGTAATTGTTTTGGATGAGACCCTATTAGATACTGTTGATGTAACAAAAGGGATTAAAGAAGAGGGTATTTTACTCATTAATTCCGCAAAATCATCTGAACAATTTAATTTTCCGAATAATATTAAAATTAGAACTTTTAATGCTACGAAAACCGCTTTGGAGGTTTTAGGAGTACCTATTACAAATACTGTTATGCTGGGTGCTGTTGTTGCTATAACAGGTGTTGTAAAATTGGAAGCAGTAAAGTCGGCTATTGATGAATTTATGGCTCCAGAATTGAGAGATAAAAACAAAAAGGCTGTTGAGGTCGCTTATAACTCTATTAAAGGAGTGAACTAGTTAATGAAGCCAAAAGTAGTTAGAGAATATAAATTTCCCCAAACTAAAGAGGAGATGCCTTTTGGCCCCGGTTCGGAGGCCGGTGTTTTGATAGATGTAAATTCAGGATGGCGAACATTAATGCCCATAATTGATTATGGAAAATGTAATAAATGTTTAATATGTTGGATATTTTGTCCTGATGGGGTAATTAGTAAGGAAAATCCCCAATTAGAAATAGACTATGATTATTGCAAAGGTTGTGGCATTTGTGCTTATGAATGTCCAAAGAAGGCGATAGCAATGGTAAAAGAGGGTGAGAAAGTTGAGTGAACTAAAAATGGAAAAGAAACATTTTTTATCAGGAGATGAAGCAGTAGCTTATGCTGTGAAACTTTGCAAACCCGATGTAATAGCAGCCTACCCCATTACACCCCAAACAGTAATCGTAGAAAAAATATCGGAATTTGTTGCAGCTAAGGAAATGGATTGTCAGTATTTACACGTGGAAAGTGAACACAGTGCTATGGCTGCTTCGATGGGTGCATCTTTAATGGGGTCTAGAACTTTTACAGCTACCTCTTCTCAAGGTTTGTTATATATGTGTGAGATGCTTCACTATGTAAGTGGAAGCAGATTTCCTATTGTTATGGTCAATGCTAACAGAACTGTAGCTGCACCCTGGAATATTTATGGTGATCATAGAGATTCTTTATCTCAAAGGGATTCCGGCTGGATTCAAATTTATGTTGAAAATGCTCAGGAAGCTTTGGATGCAACTATTCAAGCTTATAAAATTGCAGAAAATTCTTGTGTTTCCTTGCCGGTGATGGTTAATCTGGATGGGTTTGTTTTAACCCATACATATGAATTAGTTGATATACCTAATCAAGAAATGGTGGACGAATTTTTACCTTCTTTTACAACAACCAATAAATTAGATTTTAATAACCCTAAAAGTCTTTGTTTTAGTGCTTCACCAGAGTGGCAAACAGAGTTTCGCTATCAACAATATGAAGCTATGGAAGCTGCCAAAAAAATAATCAACAAAGCAGATGAAGAGTTTGGTAAAATCTTTGGCAGATATTATGGTGGCATGATAGAAGAATACCGCTGTGCTGATGCAGATTACGCCCTAGTAGCTATGGGTAGTGTTGCAGGGACAACTAGATTAGTGGTTGATAAATTACGTGAAGAGGGTAAGAAAGTTGGTTTAGTTAAACTTCGTTCTTATCGTCCTTTCCCTAAAGAATACTTCCAAAAACTAGGTCGAAGAGTTAAGGCGGTAGGGGTAATTGACCGGGATATCTCCTTTGGATATGAGGGAGCTGTCTATTCTGATGTGAAAGGGGCTTTATTCCATCCAGGAGCTCAGGTTAAGACTATCAACTTTATTGCAGGTTTATCAGGACGAGATATTACTAAAGAATACTTAACTGAAATGTATCAAAAGCTGGAAGCCATTGATAAAGGTCAAAATATTGCTGAAGTACAATTCACAGGATTGAGGTGGACGTAATGGCGGTTAGTATAAAAAACTTACCAGATCAGGAGTTGTTTTATGGACATAAAGCTTGTCAGGGTTGTGGTGGAGCAATAGTAGCCCGTCTAGCATTAAAAGTACTGGGTGAAAGGACATGTATTGTTTTACCTGCGAGCTGTATTTCCTCAGTTACCACAATTTATCCTCAGATGTCCTTTTTGGTCAACAGCTTAACAAGCTCCTTCCCGGCTACTGGGGCTGTACTTTCCGGTATGGCTGCGGCTTGTAAAGCCCAAGGTCTTAAGGATGTAACAGTTTTAGGTTTTGCCGGAGATGGTGGAACTATTGATATTGGTTTACAGGCATTATCTGGTGCTGTAGAACGGGGCGATGATTTCATTTATATTTGTTATGATAATGAAGCTTATATGAATACAGGTGTTCAAAGAAGTGGGTTAACCCCTTATGGTGCCTGGACTACAACAACACCAACAAATAATAATGCCGTGGGTGAGAAAAAGTTCAAGAAAAACCTTTTTGAAATTATGATGGCCCATCGGATTCCCTACTGTGCTACAGCTAGCGTGGCTTATCCCAATGACTTACTTAATAAGTTAGCTAAAGCTAAAGAAATCCAGGGACCTAAGGTTCTGCATGTTCAGGCTCCCTGTCCTACAGGTTGGGGGCATGGCCCAGAAAAAACTGTAGAAATCGGAAAATTGGCTGTTCGAACAGGTCTTTGGTATTTAGCCGAATACGAAAATGGCCAAGTTACTATAAATACTAATCCTAAAGAATTTAAACCGGTAAAAGATTATTTTAGTAAACAAAAACGTTTCCGCCATTTAACTGAGGAAGATTTCCGGATAATAGAAGAGCATCGGGATACAGAATGGAAAATCCTACGCAACTATTTAGGAAAGGATGAGTAAAAATGAAAAATGCTCTAGAGTATATCGAAAGTTTACGCTCCCTAAAACCTATAATCTACTGTAATGGACAAAAAATTGAATCTGTTGTCGAACATCCCATGACCAGACCTCATGTTAATTCTGCAGCAATGACTTACGCTATGGCGTTTGGTCCTGATGCAGAATTAGCTACCGCCACCTCCCATTTAACCGGGAAAAAGGTTAATAGGTTTACTCATATTCATCAAGGCACCAATGATTTGGTGAATAAAGTAAAACTTTTAAGGAAAATCAGCCAGAAAACCGGGACCTGTTTCCAAAGATGTGTAGGTATGGATGCCTTAAATGCTACTTTTATCGTTACCCATAAAATAGACCAAGAATGTGGCACAGAATATCATAATAGATTTATAGAATATATGAAATATGTACAAGAAAATGACTTAATGATTGCCGGTTCCATGACTGATGTTAAAGGTGATAGAAGCTTAAAACCTGGCGAACAAGACGATCCTGATATGTATGTTCATATAGTTTCTAAAAATGAAGAAGGAATTATTGTTAGAGGAGCCAAAGCTCACCAAACAGGGATGGCTAACTCTCATGAAATGCTCATTTTACCCACTACAAACTTAGGACCTGAAGACAAAGATTATGCCGTAGCCGCAGCTATCCCTGTAGATGCGCCTGGTGTTGTGCACATCTTTGGTCGTCAAACCAATGACCAAAGAAGATTACAAGGTGACATTGACACTGGTAATGCTAAATTCGCTATTGTTGGTGGTGAAACTCTAACCATCCTTAATGATGTATTTGTACCTTGGAATAAAGTATTTATGTGTGGTGAGCACCAATACGCCCAAGAATATGTCGAAAAATTCGCAGCTTATCACCGTCAAAACTATGGTGGTTGTAAAGTTGGTCTATCTGATGTCATTATCGGTGCTTCTCAAGCCATGGCTGAATACAATGGTGTCCCCAAAGCTAATCATATCAAAGATAAAATTATCGAAATGATTAATTTGGCTGAAACCATGTACTGCTGTTCCATAGCTTGTTCTGCAGAAGGAAAACCGACTGAAGCCGGTTCCTATTATGTAGATACACTCTTAGCCAATACCGTAAAACTTAACTGTACTAAGAATATGTACGAAATTTCTCGTTTAGCCCATGATATTGCTGGCGGATTAATCGCTACATTACCATATGAAATTGACTATAAATCACCGGTTACTGGACCCTATATCGAAAAATACCTCAAAGGTAAAGCTGATGTGCCGACACAAGATCGGATTAGAATGGCTCGACTAGTAGAAAACATGACAGGAGGAACCGCTCTAGCCGAATCTATGCATGGTGCAGGTTCACCGCAAGCTATGCGTATTATGTTATACCGAGAAGCTAACCTAAAAGAAAAAGTTAAATTCGCGAAAAACTTGGCTGGCATCAAACCTCAAGTGGCTCAAGAACAAGCCGCTGCAACTAAAGAAGATAAATAGTAGGAGGGTTAACTTATGCGTGAAGTAGTTATTATATCGGGAGCCCGAACACCCACTGGAGTGCTCGGGGGAACTTTAAGCACCACCCCTGCTCCCCAATTAGGAGCCGTAGTAATTAAAGAAGCCTTGAAAAGAGCTAACATTACCGGAGAAATGGTTGATGAAATAATCATCGGCACTCATTTTCAAGCCGGAATCAAAGCTAACTCTGCTCGGCAGGCGGCTATTTATGCCGGACTTCCAATTGAAATACCAGCTTGGACCCCTAATAAAAACTGTGGAACAGGCCTAAAAGCTATTAACGTAGCAGCCCAGTCAATCATGGTCGGTGATAATGACATCGTAGTAGCCGGTGGCTGTGAAACAATGAGTGAAATACCCTATCTTTTGAAAAAGGCCCGTTTCGGTTACCGGATGGGCTCCGGAGAAATCCTAGATGGCATGCTTTATGATGGTTTAGTCGATCCTTTTGAAAACTACCATATGGGTATAACTGCCGAAAATGTAGCCGAAAAATGTGGAATCACCAGAGAACAACAAGACGAATTTGCTTACCGGAGCCATATGAGAGCCTACTATGCCAATAAAGCCGGTTTTTTTAAAGAGCAAATCGTACCTGTCACAGTAACCCAAAAGAAAGAAATTATCGAATTCTCCGAAGATGAAAGCATTAGAGGCGAAATTTCTCTAGAAAAATTAGCTAAACTAAAAGCAGTTTTCAAAAAAGACGGTACAGTAACAGCTGGTAACGCCTCTGGCATTAATGACGGGGCCGCTGCAGTAGTAATGATGAGTAAAGAAAAAGCCTTAGAACTTGAGCTAAAACCCCGCTTGAAAATTGTAGCCCAAGCCTCGGCCGGTGTTCATCCTTCCATTATGGGTTATGCCCCCGTACCGGCTGTTAACAAATTACTTCAAAAAGCAGGTTTAACAAAAGCTGATATCGATCTTTTTGAAATAAATGAAGCTTTTGCCGCCCAAGCAGTAGCTTGTATACAAGAATTAGAACTTGACCCGGAAAAAGTAAACGTAAACGGAGGCGCTATTGCCTTAGGCCATCCCGTAGGCTGCACAGGAGCAAGATTAATGGTTAGCATGATGTATGAACTTGAACGCCGTCAAGCTAAAAGAGGAGTAATTTCCTTATGTATCGGTGGCGGTCAAGGTATCGCCACTTTAGTAGAACGAAGTTAAGGGGTGAAAAAAATGACTATACAAAAGATTTACATAGTTGGCTCCGGCCAAATGGGTTCCGGTATAGCCCAAGTAGCCATCCAAGCTGGCTATCAAGTAACCATTAGTGATGTCCAAGAGAGCTTTGTTGAAAAAGCTAAAGCCAATATTAAAAAAAAACTAGCCAGACTTGTTGAAAAAGGGAAATTGACCAAAGAAGACCAAGAGACCAGTGTAGCCAGACTTACCACCTCCATTAATTTAAATGATGCTAAAGACGCAGATCTTGTTATCGAAGCCATCGTTGAAAATGAAAAAATTAAAGGTGAAGTTTTTCAAAAGCTAGATGAAATATGTAAAGAAGAAGCAATCTTAGCCAGTAACACATCTTCTATTTCTATTACCCAAATTGCAGCCAATACTAAAAGACCGGATAAAGTAATCGGTATGCATTTTTTTAATCCTGTACCGGTAATGAAACTTTTAGAAATCACCAGAGGACTTTCCACTTCTGATAAGACCTTAAAAATAGCCGAAGAAGTTGGACAAAAAGTAGGCAAAGTAACTATAGTATCCAAAGATAGCCCCGGTTTTATCGTTAACCGTCTTTTAGACCCGATGTTGAATGAAGCTGTTTATCTTTTAGATGAAGGTGTAGCTACCGTTGATGATATTGATAAAGGTATGATATATGGCTGTAACCACCCCATGGGTCCATTAGCCTTAACTGACTTAATTGGGTTAGATGTCTTATTAGCGGTTATGGAAGTATTATATCAAGAATACGGTGACCCCAAATACCGACCTTGTCCCTTACTGAGAAGAATGGTTAAAGCTGGCAAACTCGGTAAAAAATCCGGTGAAGGTTTCTATAAATATGATTAAAGGAGGTCGAAAATGGTTGAATTAAAAAATCTCCTGATGGAATTAGAAGAAGGAATTTTAACAATAACCATCAATCGCCCCAAAGTATTAAATGCTTTAAACACCGAAACTTTAAATGAAATTAGAACCGCTATTAAAGAAGCTCGAGAAAGCGATGCAGTTAAAGTAGTGATTATCACCGGTGCTGGTGAAAAATCCTTCGTAGCTGGTGCTGACATAGCTCAAATGCGTGACTTAGAAGTATTAGAAGGTAGAACTATGACCATGCTAGGCCAAGATGTTTTTAGTGAAATTGAAAATCTTGATAAACCTGTAATCGCTGCTGTTAATGGCTATGCATTAGGGGGCGGTTGTGAGATGGCTATGGCTTGTGATATCCGCATTGCTTCTAAAAATGCTAAATTTGGTCAACCTGAAGTTAATTTAGGTATTATTCCCGGTTTTGGGGGTACCCAAAGATTACCTAGGCTTATCGGTAAAGGAAGAGCTAAATACTATATTTTCACCAGTGAAATGATAACTGCCCAAGAAGCTTATAATTTTGGCTTAGCTGATAAAGTGGTAGACCCTGAAGAACTAATGGTTAAAGTTAAAGAGGCAGCCAAAGCTCTTATGGCTAAAGCTCCGGTAGCTATCATGATGGCTAAACGAGCTATTAATAACGGAATTGATATGGACTTAGACTCCGGCATTGCCTATGAAGCTGAAGCTTATACAACTACCTTTGCTAGCCAAGATAGAGTAGAAGGTATGAATGCTTTTGTGGAAAAGAGAAAGGCTAATTTTCAAGGAAAATAATTAGAACTGGTGAAATAAATATCACGTATTTAATTTTTAAGGAGGCGAAAGATAACATGGAATTTTTTAAATTTAATGAAGAACAAGAAATGTTACGAAAAGTAGTGCGAGATTTTGTAGAAAGTGAAATAGCTCCTAAGGCAGCTGAGTGGGATGAGAAAGATGTTTGTCCGGTAGAGCTTTTCCCCACGATGGGTGAATTAGGAATATGCGGTATTTTTGTTCCTGAAGAATATGGGGGTACAGGCTTAGGCCATGTTGAACGCACTATTTGTCTCGAAGAAATTTCCCGTCATTCCGCTGGTTTAGGCATCGCATTAATGACCCACCATTTAGGTATGGCGGCTATTCTTAACTATGGTAACGAAGAACAAAAGAAGAAGTACTTACCTGAATTATGTGCTGGAACCAAAGTGGCTGGATTATCCGTAACAGAACCAGGTGGCGGTTCTGACTTCATGGGTCAAAAGGCAACTGGTGAGTTCATAGATGGACAATGGGTAATAAATGGCCGCAAATGTTTCATCACCAACTCCCATATTGCTGATGTCGATGTTTGGGTAGTTCGAACCGGAACAGATGCCAAAGATAGAGCTACTTTAAGTGTATTTATCTTAGAAAAAGGCATGTCTGGTCATACCCCGGGAAGAAAAGAAAATAAACTAGGCTTGAGGGGTTCAGTAACCGGAGATATCAACTGTGTTGATGTCAAAGTTGGTCCTGAACAAATGCTTGGTAAAGAAGGAGACGGAGCTAAAATTGGTATGGCTGCAATTGGTGAGGTAGGCCGGGCTGGTATGGCTGCCATTTGTGTAGGTATCTTACGAGGTTGTGTTGAAGAAGCCGTTAAGTTTTCAAAAGAACGTATTGTCTATGGCAAGCCTATTGCTAAATTACAGGCAATTCAATTAGATATAGCTGATATTAGAGTAGACCATGAAGCAGCCACTCTTCTAACCTACCGGGCAGCCAGCATGAAGGATGCAGGAAAACCGTCGGCAACAGAGTTTTCCATAGCCAAATATTTTGCTTCCGAAGCAGCAGCTAGGTCAGCTAGGAAAACTATGGATTTAATGGGTGGTTACGGAATTATTAATGAATACCCTGTGGGTCGGTTCTTAAGAGACGCGTTAGCCTCTCTTCCCTCTGGTGCTACCTCTCATGTCCAAAAATTGATTATTGCCGGAAGTACATTGAAATAAAAGAAGCAGAAATACCCAAGCTTTAGCAGATGTGACCATTTCCTTAAAAAGAAAGAAGGTGGTGAAATGGGTTTGAACATAGTAGTTTGCGTAAAACCTATTCCTGACCCTAAATATTATAACGAAATAACAATTGATCCAGTAACCAAAACAGTTAAACGTCAGGGAATACCCACAATAATCAACCCTATTGATAAACATGCCATTGAGAAGGCCTTGAAAATAAAGGAACAACATGGTGGTAAAGTTATTTTGATGAGCATGGCACCACCTGATGCCCAAGAAACCCTCCTAGAGGGATTAGCCATGGGAGCTGATGAAACTTATCTTTTAAGTGACCGGAAATTCGCCGGAGCCGATACCTTAGCTACATCTTATGTCTTAGCTCGAGGTATCCAGAAAATTGGTGAAATAGACTTAGTCTTAACCGGTACCGAAAGTGGTGACGGAGCCACCGCCCAAGTTTCCTCCCAATTAGGCGAATGGCTGGGTTTCTCTCATTTATGGGGAGTTGTCAATTGTGAAGTAAAAAGCCAAGATGATATTTACCTGAAAACCAAGATAGAAAACGGGTATATGGAATGGTCCGGAAAATTACCTATGGTTTTTGCTGTTTCCCGAGAAATCAACACTCCCAGGTATACAAGTATTATGGGAGTAATGAAAGCCAAAAAGAAACCCTTTACCATTTGGTCTTTTCAAGACTTAGACCTAGATGAAGTCTATGTTGGACTCAAGGGATCTCCTACCCAGCCAGGCGATATCTTCTCACCTGATATGGGGAGAAAAGGTGAAATCCTTAAAATTAGTAAAGAAGAAGCCGTAGAGTTAATTATAGAAAAACTGAGGGCTAATGGTATTAATATTGAATCCTTTTTTAGTGGTTGTGTAAGGGGGGAAAGAAATGAATAAAGATATATGGGTTTATGTAGAACAAATTGAAGGGAAAATAACCAATGTTTCTTTAGAACTTCTTAGTGAAGCCCATCGGTTAAAAACAAAAATGCAGAGGCCTGGGCAAGTAGTTGCCGTAATAATCGGGTCTCAGCTGGAAGAATTAATCTCAACTGTTCAAGAATACGGGGCTCAAAAGATCTATGTAGCTGATGACAAAAGTTTAAAGCTTTATGAACCCCAGTATTATGCCGCAATTCTGAAAAAACTAATTAAAGAGAATGACCCCCATATTCTCTTGGTAGGGGCTAGTGCTTTAGGTTCCCAATTAGCACCCACTGTGGCTGCTAAAGTAAAAACCGGAGTAGCTGCCCATTGTGTAGAGTTAAAGATTTCCGAGAATGACCAACTAGTAGCCGTAGTACCAGCTTTTGGTGGAAAAGTCTTAGGGGATATTTTATGCCCTAAAAACCGCCCACAAATAGCCAGTATTAAGCAAGGCATTCTTGACAAACCAGTAAAGATAGAAGCTGTAGGTGAAGTAATAAAGGTTGACTTAAGCTTTTTAACCCAAGTTAAGACCAACTTAAAACCCTTAAAGATTTGTCGGGAAGAACCCAAGGGAGTACCTCTCGAAGAAGCTGAGATTGTTATCTGTGGCGGCTGGGGTGTCGGGGATCAAGATACCTGGCATTACTTGGAAAAAATAGCCGAAAAAATAGGTGGGGCCGTTGCTTGTACCCGTCCTCCAGTAGATGAAGGCTGGGCCCCAGGTGAACACGTTATGATCGGGACCAGTGGAAAAAGTGTACGACCTAAATTATATCTGGGTTTCGGTATTTCTGGGGCTACCCACCATATCTGTGGAATGAAAGATTCTGGGTTAATAATTAGTATTAATAGAGATGAAAATGCCGAAATCTTTAAAGTCTCCGATTATGGAATTATCGGTGATATCAAACAGGTTCTGCCTTTACTGGCAGAAGCAGTTACTAAGTAGTTTTAGGTACTTAGTAGATGTTATATTTTGATAATACAAAATATTTGTAATTTGTAAATGTTTAAAATGTTTCTGATTTACTTTTTTGATGTTCTAATTAGAAACATCAAAAATTTAAACTTATTAAGTATGGAAGGGGGCTTAGGGCAGGAACAGGAAAGTGCCTAATCTAAAAATAGCAAAACTATTTAAATAAAATAGGGAGGTTAAATTATGAAGAAGAGAAATGTTGTATTTTTATTACTTTTAGTGTTCACTCTTTCATTAGTTCTTACTGCTTGTGGTGGTGCAAAACAAGAGGCTCCTGCTCCTGCTTCCACTTCCACTGATGCTAAAGTAGAGCCTGCTAAGACTTATGAAATTAAAGTTGCTACTTGGTTTGACCCCACTCATCCCCTAGTAAAATCCTTAGAAAAGTTTAAAGAAATAATTGAAACAAAAACAGAAGGCAATGTTAAGGTAAGCATCTTCCCTAGTAGTCAGTTAGGTAGTGAAGATACTTTTATTGACAGTGTTAAAGCTGGCACAGTTGAGATGGGTATTAGCGGTACGATGATTAATACTTATGCTCCTTTAATCGCTGTTGCCGAAAAACCTTATCTTTTCCAAAGCTGGGATCATGCTAAAAGAGCCTATTTTGATGAAAAAATAGGTGACATAATGGCTGAAGGCATCATAGACAAAGCTGGTTTCCGAGTTCTTGGCGAATCAGTAAACGGTTGGAGAATGATATCCTCTAGTAAAAAAATTAATACCTTTGAAGACCTTAAAGGCTTACGTCTTCGGGTTCCAAACGTTCCTTATTACATCAAAATGGCTGAAGCCTGGGGTGCTACTGCAACTCCCATGTCTCTAGCTGAGTTATTTACCGCTTTAGAGCAAAAAGTTGTTGATGGACAAGATAACCCTTATGCAACTGTAAAAACATCCAGCTTCTATGAAGTACAACCATATATGGTTCATACTGGACATTTATTTACACCCAATTTTTGGATTTTAAACGAGAAATTCTTCCAAAGCTTGTCTGAAGATTACCAAAAGATTGTAGAAGATGCTGCTGTAGAGGCAATTCTTTATAATTGGAAGATTTCTCAAGAAAATGAAGAAGCCGACATGAAATTCTTAGAAGAACATGGTGTTAAAATTGTAATGCCTGATGAAGAATTTAAAACTAAACTTGTTGAATCTCAAAAGGTTAATGATGCATGGTGGTTTGAAAAATATCCCGGTTCTGAAGAATTAGTTAAGAAAATTGACTCCTTAAAGTAATTATTAATTAATAACTACAATGTAGGCTGCCTGCCTAAGCAGGCGGCTGCATTGTTCATAGAGAGGTGAAATTTGTGTTAAGCAATACTGCCAAAATTCTTAATAAAGTTTTTAATACATTTGTTGTGATTGCCTTAAGTGTTATGGTTTTATTTGTATTTATTAATGCCTCTTTGCGTTATCTTTTAAACACGGGTATTACCCAAGTCGAAGAATTAAGTCGTTATTTTTTTATTTGGACTGTTTTCTTAGGAACAATTTCTGCTTTTAAAGATAATCAGCATGTTGGGGTTACGATATTGGTGGATAATTTAAAAGGCACTAAACTAGTTATCATTAAGATTTTAGGGTATATTGCTATGTTGGTTGCGTTAGGGGTAGTATTAGCGGGAAGTATAGCCTATTCCAAAACAAGCATGCCCTCATTAGGACCGGCTACAAATATTCCTTTTGGGATTATGGCCCTTTCTCTTACCCTCGCTGCTGTTTCCATGATTGGGTTAGTTATAGTTGATATGCGTAAATACTTCAAAAGTTTTGGCCTAAAGGAGGAGTAGAGAGTGTCCATATTTGTCTTTTTAGGTTCCCTTTTTGTTTTTTTAACCTTAGGGATACCTATAGCTATAGTTCTAATTTTATGTGCTGTTGTATTGATGATATATCTAGGTAATTTTAATCCGGAAATTATTGCCCAATCAATGGTAATGGGGGCCAACAACTTCCCTCTGATGGCCGTGCCTTTTTTTATGTTAGCAGGAGAAATAATGTCCAGAGGTGGACTATCTAAGCAGATAGTAGAATTTGCCAATATTGTAGTAGGGAGATTTAAAGGTGGTCTGGGTTATGCAGCTATTTTGGCTAGTATGATTTTTGCCGGTTTATCAGGAAGTGCGGTAGCCGATGCGGCAGCCTTAGGTAGTATTTTAGTGCCTTTAATGGTCCAAAAAGGCTATAAGGCAGATCGAGCAACTGGCTTAATTTGTGCTGGTGCGGTTATCGCCCCTATTATACCTCCTAGTATTCCTATGATTCTCTTAGGAGTTACTGCTGGTATTTCAATCGGCAAGCTTTTTTTAGCAGGTATAGTTCCAGGAATAATCCTAGGTTTAGCCCTGATGATTTGTTGGAAATGGATTGCAGTAAAAGATGGTTATACAGATAAAGTTACTTATACTAAAACAGAAGCACGGCAGATTGTTAAAAAATCTCTACCAGCTTTGATGATGCCCATAATTATTATTGGGGGTATTAGATTTGGTATTTTCACTCCAACCGAGGCCGGATCTTTTGCCGTAGTTTATGCCTTTTTAGTGGCGCTCTTTGTATATAAAGAACTTACCTTTAAGGAATTACCGGAAGTTTTTATTGCTGCAGCTAAAATGACTAGTGTTGTTATGTTTATTGTGGCTTCAGCATCAGCTGTAGCTTGGTTACTAACTGTCGCTCAAATACCTACCCAAATGGCTTCCATGTTTACTGGTTTTATTGATAGTCCTTTATTATTATTGATTATTTTAAATATATTCTTATTCCTTGTAGGTATGGTTATGGATTTAACTCCCGCGGTACTCATTTTTGCTCCTGTTCTTTTTCCAATTATTAAGGTAGCGGGAATTGACCCATACTTTTTCGGGGTAATCATGGTTTTGAACCTTACTATTGGATTAATAACACCACCTGTAGGAACAATTTTGTACTTAGGGTGTAGTGTAGGTAAAATTAGTTTTCCACGCATGATTAGAGGTGTTTTTCCCTTTTTGGTAACTGAGATAATTGTGCTGTTTTTATATGTGTTCTTTCCCCAAATCATCTTAGCTCCATTAAACTGGTTCTATTAAAAATCTAACAGCATTTCTTTCAAAACAATTTTTCTAAGGAGGCTTAAAAGATGGGTAATAAAGAAAAATTTATTCTTATTAATGAAGAGGACTCTGTGGTTGTGGCTACCCAGGAATTAAAAAAAGGTGAAATAATAAATCTACTGGATAAGTCTATTATTTTGACGGAAAATATCGCCCTTGGTCATAAGATTGCTATTAAGGAACTAAAAAAAGGTGAAGAAATCATTAAGTATGGCTATTCCTTTGGCTTAGCTACTCAGGAAATTAAATTAGGCAATTGGGTTCATTCCCATAATGTAATGTCAATTCATGGGAGTAATTCCTATCACTATAACCCCACTTTTTCCTCCAATTTAGCAAAGATTGAGGAAAAGTTTTTTTTTAATGGATATAGTAGGGAAAATGACACAGCCGGAATAAGAAATCATGTTTATATTATTCCAACAGTTTTTTGTGCCAATGGACCCAGTACTAAAATTGCAGAAATAGCTAATAGCATGTTTCCTAAAACAGAAAATTTTGATGGATTTTTGCCCTTATGTCATCCTTATGGTTGTAGTCAAACAGGTAAGGATTTAGAATATACCCAAAATATTTTAGCTGGCTTAGCGAATAATCCTAATGCAGGTTCAGTACTCATTGTTAGTCTGGGTTGTGAAGTAAATTCTTTAGATGTATTTACCCCATATTTGGGAGAAATCAATCCTGAAAGGATCAAATTTTTGACTCTACAGGATTGTGAAGATGAATTTGCACTAGGTTTAGAATTATGTGGGAAACTGTATACATTTACTTCGAAATTCCATAGAGAACATCTTCCCCTTTCCAAGTTAGCTATCGGCGTTAACTGTGGAGGTTCAGATGGTTTATCAGGGATTACGGCTAATCCTCTAGTGGGCGAAGTAAGCAATAAAGTTGCGGATCAAGGAGGAACTATCCTCATGACTGAAGTTCCCGAAATGTTTGGAGCCGAACAGATACTGATGAATAGAGCCGAAGATGAGCTAATTTTTCAGAAAATAGTTAATTTAATCACTGACTACAAGGCATATTTTACTAAATATGGAGAAGAGGCTAATGAAAACCCTACTCAGGGTAACCGAGCCGGAGGTATAACTACTTTAGAAGAAAAATCTTTAGGATGTATTCTTAAAGGTGGAAAAGCTGTGGTGACCGATGTTTTAACTTATGGGGAACGTTTGGAAAAAACGGGATTTGTTTTGTTAAGTGGTCCGGGGAATGACCTGGTAGGAGTAACTGCCCAAATCGCTGCGGGTTGTAACCTGATGATTTTTACTACCGGAAGAGGTACACCCGCTGGCTTTGCTTGTCCTACTTTAAGAATATCCACTAATAATGAATTATTTAATAAGAAAAAACACTGGAATGATTTCAATGCTGGTGTACTGTTGGAAGGTGCACAAGTAAATGATTTAGCTCAAGATTTACTTAATTTAATAATTAAAGTAGCCAACGGAGAAGTAAGAACTAAGACAGAAATAAACAATTATTTTGAAATCGGTATTTTACGAGACGGTGTAACTTTATAAAGATACTTAGAAGTTATTTATTTTTATTAGTTTGAAAATAAGCATAATTAAATATTTATAGATTGTAAGATCTGATATTTTAAAGGAGTGGTTTCTTTGACCCGTTCCCAAGAATTAAGAAATATTGGCCCCGAAATAGATGCAATGCGTCAAGGTATGGATTGGCATGAAAGTGATTTGGACAGAGTACAGATACTTGTGGAAAGCACACAGGGGTCTAGTCACCCTGGGAGTTTTAGGTTATATGAGTTGGTAGACGAAGTAGAAAAAGGGGTTATGTACGGACAGGGAAAGCCAGCCCATTTTACGGTTACCGATATTTGTGATGGTATTGCTCAAGGTCATGCCGGTATGAATTATTCTCTTGTTTCGAGAGAATATATTGCCGGGATGGTGGAAATCCATGCTAAGGCAAATCCAGTAGACGGTATAGTCCTTCTTTCGGCTTGTGATAAGGCTATTCCCGCCCATTTGATGGTAGCGGCTCGTTTGGATATTCCGGCCATTCATGTTCCGGCCGGAGTAATGATTGCCGGTCCTGATAATTTTACTTCTGAGCAAATTGGTACTTATGGGATGCTCCACAATAAAGGGGAAATCAGTGATGAACATTTCTCGCGATTAAAAGCCCATGCTTGCCCTACCTGTGGTGCCTGCCAGTTTATGGGTACAGCAGGTACTATGCAAGTAATGGCAGAAGCCTTAGGATTGGCTTTACCAGGTACGGCTGTTATTCCTACAACTTTAAAGGTTAGTAAGGATTTGGCCAGGGATGCTGGAACTCAGGTAATCAAGTTAGTGAAAAAAGGGATAACCAGCCGGGATATTATGACTTATGAAGCTTTTTATAATGCTATTGTTATTCATGCAGCAATTTCCGGCTCAACTAATGGCTTATTACATTTACCTGCTATTGCTCGAGAAGCTGGTATTGATTTAAAACCCCAACTATTTGATGAAATAAATAGGAAAATACCCTTTATCGTCAATACTAGACCAGCCGGTAAGTACCCCACGGAGTATTTTTGGTATGCTGGAGGAGTACCGGTGGTGATGCTAGCTCTACGGGATTTTTTGCATTTAGATGTAATGACCTGTACCGGGAAGACCTTAGGCGAAAACCTGGCAGATCTTGAAAAATCCAGTTGGCTTGTAACCAACAATGGTTATTTGAATAAATATGGTCTAAAGCCCGAAGAGATTATTTATCCTGTGGCTAAACCTATTCAAAAAGAGGGGTCTATCGCCATTTTAACCGGTAATTTAGCTCCCGAAGGTTCGGTAATAAAACACTCGGCTGTTAGTTCCCAGATGCATGTACATATAGGGACTGCCAAGGTTTTTAGTGAAGAACTATCGGCTCGCCAAGCTATCCTTTCCGGAGAAATAAAACCTGGGGATGTGGTGGTGGTTCGTTATGTGGGACCCAAGGGAAGTGGGATGCCGGAAATGTTTTATGCAACAGAGGCAATTGCTTCTAATCCGGAATTAATTGCGTCAACCGCCCTTATTACTGACGGAAGGTTTTCCGGAGCGACCCGGGGACCGGCTGTTGGTCATGTCTCCCCTGAAGCAGAGGAAGGTGGACCCATCGCTTTATTGGAAAATGAAGACCTAATAAAAATTGATATTCCTAATAGAGGTCTTAATATCATTGGTATTAAAGGTGAATTAAAAGAAAACCAAGAAATAATTGAGATTTTGCTTGAAAGAAAAAACAAGTGGCTAGAGATTAATAAAGGAAGAATCGTTTCGGAAAGCGGTATTTTAGGCATTTATAGAAAACTCGCCACTTCGGCCATGTCGGGTGGCTATATGAAATAGAATAACAGTTAAGATTGGAGATGAACTTCTAGTGAGTGTTATTAAAAATATTTTAAAGGATATTCCCTTCCCCAAGATGGTTAAAATTAAGCAGAAATTCAATCCTACCCATTTAGAAAACCTAATAGAGAAGCTACAAGAGGAATTGCAACAAAGGGAAGGTATGGACCAAATAAAAGCCGGTTACCAGGTAGGCATCTGCGTGGGTAGTCGGGGAGTTGCAAATATTGATACAGTTACTAAGACCGTGGTGGAAGCTATTAAAGAAAAAGGTGCCATCCCCTTTATTGTCCCCTGTATGGGTAGTCATGGCGGGGCTACTGCCGAAGGGCAAAAAGAGGTTCTGGAACATTTGGGGGTTAGTGAAGAAACCATGGGTGCTCCTATAAAGTCTTCGATGGAAGTAATTCAGGTGGATGCACTCGAGAATGGTTTGCCTATTTATGTTGATAAATATTGTGCCGAAGCTGATGCCATCATTGTTATTAATCGGGTCAAGCCCCATACTGCTTTTAGAGGACCTATCGAAAGTGGTTTAATGAAAATGATAACCATTGGTTTAGGTAAACAAAAAGGTGCTGAAAGTTGCCATCAGATGGGTTTTAAGTACATGGCTGAGATTGTGCCCAAGGCCGCCCGGAAGATAATGCAAAAAGTACCCATCGTTTTCGGGGTCGCTTTGGTGGAAAACGCTTATGACAAGACCTGTGTAGTTGAGGTAGTGCCGTCAGCACAAATCGAAAAGAGAGAAACCCAATTGCTAATTGAGGCGAAAGCTCGGATGCCTAGATTCCTTTTTGACCAAATGGATGTATTGGTCTTAGATTATATCGGGAAAAATGTTAGTGGTGATGGGATGGACCCCAATATTACCGGTAAATATCCCACACCTTATGCTCGTGGGGGCCCGGATATTACCAAAGTAGTCGTCTTGGATTTGACACCAGAAACAGGTGGGAATGGTAATGGAGTGGGCATAGCCGATTTCACTACAAAGAGTGTAGTGGATAAAATGGATTTAGAAATAACCTACGCTAATGGCTTAACCTCTACTGTTTGTACGCCAACTAAGATTGCTACTTATCTGGAAAATGATGAGTATGCGATCAAGGCTGCTATTAAAACCTGCAATATTTTGGATTATAACCAATGTCGCTTAGTAAGGATAAAGGATACTTTGCATTTAGGGGAAATAGAAATTTCTGAAGCAATGCTGGAAGAAGTAAAAAAACATGAGGATATTGAGATAATTTCCGAACCTTATGAATGGCAATTTGATGAGAACGGAAACTTGCTAGATAAAGAGTGACTAGTCACTAGTAACTGAAATAGGAGGTAAATGTTATGAAGATAACCAAGTTTGAAATGTTCAAAGTAAAACCGCGTTGGTTATTTTTAAAAGTAGAAACCGATGAAGGTATTATCGGCTGGGGTGAGCCTGTTATTGAGGGACGGGCCGATACAGTTAGAGCAGCAGTAGAAGAAGTAAGTGAATACCTGATTGGGAAAGACCCCTTACGGATAGAAGACCATTGGCAAGTTTTATATAGAGCTGGTTTTTACCGGGGAGGACCAGTATTAATGAGTGCCATAGCTGGTATAGATCAAGCTCTGTGGGATATTAAAGGAAAATATTATAATGCTCCAGTTTATCAATTATTAGGTGGATCCTGTCGTGATAAGGTAAAGGTATATTGCTGGATTGGGGGGGATCGTCCCCAAGATGTTGGTAGTGCAGCCAAGGAAAAAATGGAACAAGGTTATTCAGCAGTAAAGATGAACGGTACGGAAGAGATACATTATATAGATTCTTACTCTAAAATAGAAGCGGCGGTAGCTAGAGTAGCAGCGATCAGGGAAGCCTGTGGCCCAGATTTTGGTATTGCTGTAGATTTTCATGGCCGGGTTCATAAAGCCATGGCTAAAGTTTTAGCAAAAGAGCTGGAACCATATAAACTTATGTTTATCGAAGAACCCGTTCTTTCCGAAAATTACGAAGCTTTAAGAGATATTGCTAATCATACTTCCACTCCTATTGCCACTGGGGAAAGAATGTTTTCTCGCTGGGATTTTAAAAAATTACTGACTGACGGGTATGTAGATATCATTCAACCGGATTTATCTCATGCTGGAGGTATTTCAGAGTGTAAAAAAATTTGTACTATGGCGGAAGCTTATGATATTGCCGTGGCTCCCCATTGCCCTCTAGGACCCATTGCCTTGGCTTCTTCCTTACAATTAGATGCCTGTACACCAAATGTATTCATTCAAGAACAGAGTTTAGGTATTCATTATAATCGGGGGGGAGACCTGTTAGATTACTTAAAAGACCCTAGTGTATTCAAGTATGAAAATGGCTTTGTCAATATACCAGAAGGTTCTGGGTTAGGGATAGAGATTGATGAAGAAAAAGTTCGTGAGGCTAATAAAAGTGGCCATAATTGGAAAAACCCAGTATGGCGTAATGAAGACGGTACTGTTGCTGAATGGTAAGAGAAATTTAATAAGAGATTTAAGGATAATAGAAACAGTTAGGGCAAGAAGTCATTTTTATATAAAATTTCCCTGATTTGAATAAATATGTCAAAAGTCGAAAGAAGTTAAGTAAATAGTGGTATTTGCATGGATTTAACATATCCTACCTATCCGTTAAAAAGAGGAGAGTTCTAATTTGAAAAAATTAAAAGTTTTACAAAAGATACTAGATAGTGGTATTGTTGCCGTTGTTAGAACGGAAACTGCCGGAAAGGCAAAGAAATTAGTTGAAGCAATCAAGGCTGGGGGCATTTCTACCATTGAAGTAACTATGAGTGTTCCCAGAGCTTTAGATGTGATTAAAGAATTAGCAGACTATTACCAAGATGACATAGTTTTAGGTGTAGGGACAGTACTTGATGCACCAACAGCTCGAGCAGCGATCTTAGCCGGAGCCCAATATGTAGTCAGTCCCCATACCAGCCCCGAAGTAATTAAATTATGTAATAGATACCATGTTCCCTGTATGCCAGGGGCTATGACTGTTACTGAAGTGGTTGAAGCTATGGAACTAGGTGCTGATATTATTAAATTATTCCCAGGTGAACTTATGGGTCCCGGAGCTATTAAAGCTATTAAAGGACCATTACCACAGGCTTCTCTTATGCCCACTGGTGGAGTATCTTTGGACAATGTTGAGGAATGGATTAAAGTTGGGGCCGTGGCTGTAGGGGTAGGGGGTTCCTTAACTAAAGGGGCTAAAACAGGTGATTACGAATTAGTTACTGAAATAGCTCGTCAGTTTGTTGAAAAAATTAATAGTGCTCGAAATAGCTAATAAAGTTACGAGGAGGAATTATCATGGCAAAGAAAGTAGTAGCTTTTGGAGAAATCATGCTTAGGCTGGCTACTCCAGCTTATCAAAGAATAGTGCAGGCAACTAGTTTTGAAGTAACCTATGCCGGAGGGGAGGCTAATGTGGCAGCATCCCTTGCTAATTATGGGGTAGATGCTCATTTCGTGACCAAACTTCCCAATCATGAGGTAGGCCAGGCATGCCGTGCTTTTTTAAGAAAATATGGAATTAAAATCGATTATATAAAGATGGATGGAGATCGTTTAGGTGTCTATTATTTAGAAACTGGAGCTTCCCAAAGAGCTTCCAAAGTAATTTATGACAGGGCAAATTCTGCTATTGCACAAATTAAACTGGGGGAAATGAATTGGGAGGAAATTTTTGCTAATGCTGATTTATTCCATTTTACCGGTATTACCCCCGCTTTAAGTGATTCTGCCGCCGAAGTGGTTTTGGAAGCTGTCAAGGCTGCTAAAAAAAGTGATATATTAGTAAGCTGTGATTTAAACTACCGTAAAAAACTCTGGACTTCGGAGAAGGCCAATAAAGTTATGTCTGGCTTAATGGAATATGTAGATATTGTTATAGCTAATGAAGAAGATGCTGAAAAGGTATTTGGTATCAAAGCTGATAATACTGATATAACTTCTGGTGAACTCGATGACGCTGGTTACCGTCAAGTAGCCCAGAAACTCATTGATAAGTTTGGTTTACATAAAGTTGCTATTACCTTAAGGGAAAGTTATTCTGCATCTGATAATGGTTGGTCTGCTTTACTTTATGATGGCAAAGAATTCTACAAATCTAAAAAGTATAATATTCATATTGTTGACCGGGTTGGAGGGGGGGATTCCTTTTGTGGTGGCCTAATATATGGTCTCTTAAGTGGTATGAATAATAAAGATGCGTTAGAATTTGCTGTAGCTGCTTCTTGTTTAAACCATACCATTCATGGTGATTTTAATATAGTTAGTGTTGATGAAGTAAATAATCTTATGTCTGGTGATGGTTCAGGTAGGGTTCAAAGATAAGAAGGTGGCGTGAGATAGAGGTTCAGGTGAATACAATGATGATATCCAAATGAATATACTGTTAATGAGGCCAAGTTTGGAGATAGGAAAAGGGAAATCATAGATTTCCAATTGCTTCTAATACCTGGTTAATATCAGGCAGTTCAGAGATTTGATATACCTGGACCCATGCCACTTTACCCTGCTCATTAATTATTATATTAGCCCTTTCTGAAAAGCCTTCCTCTTCGCGGAAAAGGCCATACTCTTTAGCAACACCACCATGAGGCCAGAAGTCAGCAGGTAGTTTTACATTTGCTATTTCAAGATGTTTAGCCCAGGCATTTTTTGACGGATAAGCATCAACACTCAAACCAAGCGGAATAGTATTCAATTTTGTAAACTCAGATAAATTATCTTCAAGTGATTTCATTTGTTTTGCACAAATATTTGTCCAAGCTAAGGGATGCCAGGACAAAAGAATCTTTTTCCCGAGGTAATCTGATAGCTTAACTACTTCACCTCTATTATCTTTTAAATTAAAGTCCGGAGCATTATCACCAACAGAGATTAAATTTTTATTTTCCATATTAAGGCTCCTTTCAAATATATTTATTTAGATGTTTTTTTAAATAATTCCAGATATTCTTCATAACCTTCTTTAACAAGGTTAACCTTAGGGATGAAACGTAGGGCTGCTGAATTTATGCAGTACCTTAATCCTGTTGGGTTAGGTCCATCTTCAAAAACATGGCCTAAATGTGAATCAGATTTATTACTTCTTACTTCTATGCGGTGCATATTAAAAATTTTATCATCCTTGGATTTAACTCCAGCCTTATCCAAGGGTTTTGTAAAACTGGGCCAGCCGCAACCTGAGTCAAACTTATCATTTGAACTAAATAGAGGTTCCCCACTAATGATATCTACATAAATCCCTTGTTCTTTCTTATCCCAAAACTCGTTGTCAAAGGGCGGCTCTGTACCATTTTCTTGGGTAACATGATATTGTATAGGAGATAATATTTTTCTTAAATGGCCTTTGTCAGTCCTTTGCTCCCAAGTAGATTTAGTGCCCATTTGTTCACATCCTTCCACATTAATTTGATCAAGAGCCTTCTTCATAGCATGTATACCCTTATCTTCTCCGGCATAAACTTTTTTATAATATAAAATTTAGTATCTATGATACTACTGCAAAAACCCCTTAAAAAAACCCATTTTTAGAAGGTAATTTACCTCTCAATATTGAATTAACAAGTATGAATAAGATAATTGATGAACGAGAGAGATAAATTAATTATTTGGGGTGATAGCAGATGTTTCGTGAAAATAAAGAACATTTACAAGAAGACTTATTTAACAATCTTTATACCATGGACTCAAGACTCGCTCAAAAACTTCAGAAATCTTGGGCCGCACTCTTCTATGAGCATGTTTTTTGCAAAATTGATGAAAGCTTATTTGCTCCTTTATACTG
>JUEF01000083.1 GCA_000802045.1 Peptococcaceae bacterium BICA1-8 | reverse complement strand
ACACTTATTTCAAGAACGATATAAAAGTGAAGTCGTAGAAGATGAAAATTATTTTTTAACTGTTCTTCGGTATATTCATCAGAACCCGGTAAAAGCAGGATTAACAAATCATGCTGGAGGTTATAAGTGGAGTAGTTATAAAGATTATATTGAAGGAACAAGTCTGGTTAATATAGATTTTGCATTAAATATATTATCCTCAAAAAGGGAAAATGCAATAAAAGAATATGTACAATTTATGAATAGGGAGAACGAGGATAAGTGTTTAGAATACGAGGAAAGATTAAGAGTTAATGATGATGACATTAAACTACATTTTGCTAGATTAGGCGTCGTAAATATTAGTGATCTACATCAACTTGAAAGAAGCCAGAGAAATCAATTAATAAAAGTAATGAAATCCATGGAAGGTGTTACAATAAGGCAATTATCACGGATAACAGGAATAGGAAAGAGTGTGATTGACAGAATATGAGGGACAACAGACCTGTCCCCATGTCCCCTTTTTATCAAGACATGAGGACTGGAAAGATACAGTACCTGTCTTTTGTTCGGCAGAGGGTACTCCATTGACACGCCATACATGGGGAGATCGACTTGAAAAGTATAGCGATCAACTTGAGACTAAAATACTTCCCTATGATTTACGACATGCCTTTGCACTTCAGTTTCTGCGTAATGGCGGCCATGCATTAGCATTGCAAAGAACACTAGGATACACAGATCTAACGATGACTAAACGATACGTATCCCTTACTCAACAGGATTTACATGAACAGCATGCCATAGCTTCGCCGTTAAATACTTTGTTGCCGCAGAAACATAGGGTGAGGAGTACGAAGAATTGACTAGTAACACTACTAATTTACAGTGTATAGCCGAATTAACGAAGCCCATATATGTTGCTCATACTATTATGGAGAGAGTGTTAGATTAGCTTTTATTGAGTTCGCTTGGCTAGGAAGGCTAATTCTACACATGTTATTTTTAACACCTTGATTTTTATCAATGGTAACCATTGGTTTTTGTGTATTATATATGTAGAATATACTTGTCAATAAATATATAAGTTTCAACCCCATGAAAACTCTCCACTTATAATAATGATGTTTGTCTTTATCATATCAACTAAGAGCGGTAGATATCTTGCAAATCAACCGAAAATGGTTGATAATAGTAATATCAACTAGAAGTACTTGATATTTATGTTTTCAAAGAAGAGGTGATCACTATTGCGTAAGATTGTTGTTTTATCGGCAGACATAATAAATTCAAGAAAGCAGGAGAATTTTGAGGAAAATATCCAAAAATCACTACCACTTATTCAGAATGATACGATAATAGCACCCTTTTCATTATTAAGGGGGGATGAAATTCAAGGGGTATTAAATAGTGTTGATAGTCTTCCTGAGGTTGTTAGGGAATTACGTTACCATTGCCTGCCATTAAAACTAAGAGTAGGAATTGGCATTGGTCAAATCGATGATAATAAGCTAAGAAATAACTCCTGGGAAATGAATGGTAAGCCATTTTATCTTGCCAGACAGCCACTTGATTTAAACAAAAAAACAAAGAACCCAATAACAACACTTAATACAGAAGATTATGAGTTAGACAAAGTAATAAATTGTATATGGTCGCTAATTGATGTTTTACAGCAAAAGTGGTCCAAGGAAAGATGGAGGGCAGTACAACTATATGAAAAAGGTGGAACCTTTGAATTAGCATCGAAAAAATACGGAGGGACTCCACAAAATATACATAAATTAGTAAAAGAGGCCAACTGGGAGCATATTAAAAATGCTGAAATCATATTAAAAAAATTACTATGTAGAGGTTGTTAAATGGAAAGTAATTTGTTTCTTATATTGATAATCGGGCACTTACTTGCTGACTTTGTTCTTCAAACAGATAATATAGTAAATGGTAAAAAGGAATTAAAAGGCATATATTTTTTTCTCCATTGGGTACATTTATTTATTGTTCTAGTAATAGGTATGCATCTGTTCTTTAACTTTAAAATGGTATTAATACTTTCTAGCATTATTTCTATAATCCATGTGTTTTTGGATTTTGTAAAGGAAATTATTGTAATACTATATAAAAGGAGGTTTTCTTGTAAAGAAGAGGCATTAAACATAGTAACATTTTTTATCGATCAATTTGTACATATTATAGTTCTAATTACTACCTGGCGAGTACTTACTAACATGTTTTCTGTAACAATTAGCCAGCAATGCCTGAAAATTTACAATTATTTATTCCCGTGCGGACTCTTAGAAATTATAAATACCAAAACCTTAACTACTATTATTGTCTACTTAACAGTAACATTCGGTGGTGCAATAGTAGTAAGATTAGTAATTGACCAAATTTGTGGCAATTTAAGTAAAGATCAAAAAAGAGTAGGAAAATATATAGGGATATTTGAAAGAGCATTAATCTTAACTATTATTATCTATAATGGCGCAATTGAATCGGTGGCTTTTGTTCTTGCCGCAAAATCTATTGCTCGTTACAAAGACCTTGATAATAAAGAGTTTAGTGAGTATTTTTTATTAGGAACTCTATTAAGTACATTAGTAGCTGTCGCTGGTGGAGCAATACTTATAAGAATTTTTTCATGATATGATTCGTTAAGATAATTTGGATTACAGACAAGAAGTATGTATGTATAAAAAGGGTGTCTAGGGACGGTCCTTTGACACAGCACAATGTAAATATGATAGAATAGTGTAAATTGGGATATATATTCAGATGACGAAAATAAAATCGCAGAAATCATAATGAATTATTATATGCAAACATGGGACAATCACTAATTAGATTTTTAATAAAGATTATTTCTACATAAAGTTCGTATAATCATACTTAATAATAGGAACATTAAGTAAACCAAAGGGGTAACAAAATGGAAATAATTTTTCTAGCAATAATATCACATGTTATAGCAGATTTTATCTTTCAGACTGAAGAGATTGTTGAACTTCCATTTCGCACATATTTATGCAGCCTATCTTTTGGCACAATTTAGAGTAAATGAGGCGTATCCTGTCTTCGCCGATATCTTAAGTCTACCGAATGAAATGCCCTATGACTTGTTTGGAGATGCAATATTGGAAGCAGGAAGTAGAATGCTGGCATCAATTTATTTATAGATGACACGATTGCTGAATTGAGGCATTGGGCTTGCTTTGATAAAGATAAAGAAAATCTTCGCACAGTAAATGCTTTACAAAGCTTAAACAGTATACAAAATGTAATAAAACCACTCAAAGTAGGGCTTAATGATCCATGCCCTGCGGAAGCGGAAAAAAGTATAAGAAATGCAGTGGGAAATAGGGGGAGCGGGATAATGCTGATTCAATGTACAAAGAAGCTACTGGATGAGCTTAAAATAAAACCGGACTCAGTTAAGTACGAGAAACCTTTGTTTTGTTGGCATGCAAACTTAATCATGATAAACCGTCGAAAAACTGTTGTGCTTATGAATGACAGTAATCTCTATAGAATTGTTTTGCATGGGCTTAAGGCAAAGGATTTCAAAAGCCTTGATCTGCTTATAGTTAAGGCTATTTGCAACACTCTTATGGATGAATGCATAACTGCAGATATTGTGGGGCAATTCATCAATGGTTCGCCTACTGTCATCTACGCTAAAACAAAAGATAAGGCAACAGTAGCAAGGTTGAACAAAGCTTGCGATGATGTACATTTTTTTGGACGTCAGATAGAGACAAGTACGATAATCCAGAGCCATGTCAGTAGGTTAGCAAGTAATTCTCTAGCAGGTATTGGTGCAAATGAATATATACGTCCCAACGAAGCGCTTTACAAAGATTTAGAGACTTTTAGTGGTAAGAAAATCTTCAGCTGTCAGGCTGTGGAGTTAAAAGTAACATTGGATCTTAGAAACTACAATGTTTGGCGTAAGGTCATTGTGCCATATAACATCACTTTCAAGGAATTGCACAATGTACTGCAAGTAGTCTTTGACTGGAGAGACTATCATTTGCATGATTATTATTTATTCGATGGGGAGAGGCCTATAGTAAACTTAGTATGCAGTGATGATGCTTTTGAATACCCCGGTGATGCACCTATGATAGAGGAAAAGAATATTAAGCTGTCTGAATATATCCCTAAATATTCGAGGATTAAATACTGCTATGACTTTGGGGACAATTGGGAGCACTATATCACGGTGGAAGGAATGCTTGAAGACTATAAGCACAATTATCCGGTATGCATTGCGGGAGAAGGAAATACACCACCAGAGGATGTAGGAGGAGAATCGGGATACGATGAATTTATAGAGGCCATTTCTGATCCTAAGCATCCGGAACATATAGCTATGCTAAATTGGTCTAAAATTCAGTTATATGAGGATTTTAGTATAGATTCAGTTAATCGAAGGCTTAAGAGTGTATTAAGATGGTTGTAGACATTTATCAAATATTGTATTTAAAAACAAAAGAACTGCGTGTGCAGTTCTTTTTAGCTTTACTGATAGGAAGTGATACATTTTAGTGTATTATCTGATCAGTTTGAACTTCCCTTGTAATATCTCCCGCTTGTATTTTAGTTGAGCTATAGTGTTTATACTGATCTTGTTTGTATTTGCCACTAAACTGGCCATCGTAAGCTATCTTTAGTAATTCTTCTAATTCGGAAATTAGAGGCAGACGGGGATTAGTAATAGTAACCTGATCTTCAAAGGCTCGCTCTGCCAATTGAGGAATTTTCCTGTAATACTCATCACGATCTATGCCTAATTCTGAAATGGTAAAGGGAATATTTATTTCTTTCATTAAGTTTCTGATATGGCTAATGAGACTGTCAACTCCTTCTTCTGAAGTGGAAGCAGGCAGTCCAAGAAATTGAGCAATTTGCCGGTATTTTTCCGGTGCAACATAATATTCGTACTTGGGGAAAGAAACAAATTTTGTAGGTTGTTGGGCATTATAATTGATAACATAGGGGAGAAAAACCCCATTGGCTCGCCCGTGAGATATATTGAACTCTCCGCCAATTTTATGGGCCAAGCTATGGGTAATACCTAAAAAGGCATTGGTGAAAGCCATTCCTGCAATGCATGATGCATTATGCATTTTTTCTCTTGCTACCTTATCTTTTCCATGATGATAAGCAGCAGGCAGGTGCTGAAATACTAGTTCAATTGCCTTTAAAGCCAGAGCATCCGAATAATCTGAAGCCATAATTGATACATAAGCTTCTATTGCGTGTGTGAGGACGTCAATTCCTGTATCTGCAGTTAGATTAGGTGGAATAGAATAAGTAAATTCTGGATCGATTATGGCTACATCTGGTGTTAACTCATAGTCTGCCAAAGGGTATTTAATTTCTGTATTTTTATCGGTGATAACAGTGAAAGCAGTAACTTCAGAACCACTGCCGCTGGTCGTAGGGATAGCCACCATTTTTGCTTTTCGCCCTAATTTTGGATACTTATAGGTTCTTTTGCGAATATCGAGGAATTTCAATTTAAGAAATTCAAATTCTACATCAGGATGTTCATAAAAAAGCCACATTCCTTTTGCCGCATCAATTGCGGAGCCGCCACCTAATGCAATAATGGTGTCCGGCTGAGCTTTAGCGAGGAGTTCAGCGCCCCTTCGAACTGTATCTAGAGATGGATCTGGTTCTACATCACTGAAGATTTCCACGGCAACCGTATTTGACCGTTCCTTTAGGTGATGAATTATCCTGTCAACATATCCCAAATCAACCATTACTTTATCTGTGACAATAACTGCTTTATTGATAGCGGGCATTTTTGACAGGTATTGGACTGATCCAGCTTCAAAATATATCCTCTCTGGAACCTTAAACCATTGCATATTTACCCTTCTATGAGCAACTCTTTTTATGTTAATTAAGTTGATATCGGTAACGTTAGATGTGGTTGAATTATGTCCCATGGATCCACAGCCCAAGGTAAGGGACGGCATATTTGTGTTATATATGTCTCCTATTGCACCATGACTGGAAGGTGCATTTACAACAATTCTTCCTACCATCATGTGCTTCGAGAAACGGTTGATTAATTCTTCGGTTTCTGAGTGTATAACCGCAGTATGTCCCATGCCGCCAAAGGAAATCATATCATGACATAATTTTAAAGCATGTTCGAAGTCATCAGCCTCATAATAAGCTAATACAGGGCATAATTTTTCCCGTGATAATGGATAATCTGAGCCTACACCTGTTAATTGAGTTATTAAAATTTTTGTGTTCGGGGGGACGGAGATTCCGGCTGTCTCAGCAATAATGGTGGCAGATTGCCCAACGATATCTGGATTTAAAGAGCATGTCCCATCACTAGTGACCAGCTGTTCTAATTGAGTAATTTCGTTTGGGTTTAGAAAATAACAACCATTGGAAATAAGTTCATTTTTTACCTGATGAGCAATCTCCCTGTCTACAATGACCCCCTGCTCAGAGGCACAAATCATTCCATTGTCAAAGGTTTTGCTAAGAATTAAATCATTAACAGCTCTTTTGATTTGGGCTGATTTTTCAATATAGCAAGGAACATTTCCCGGTCCTACACCTAAAGCAGGCTTCCCAGTACTGTAAGCCGCCTTAACCATGCTTCCTCCCCCTGTAGCCAAAACTAAGGCTACTCTAGGATGATTCATTAATGCCTGAGTTGCTTCGATTGAAGGTTCATTTATCCAACTGATACAGTTCTCGGGCGCACCTGCTTGGACTGCCGCCTCTAACATTATTCGGGCTGATGCGGCACTGCAATTCTGAGCACCTGGATGGAAACTGAAAATTACAGGATTCCTTGTTTTCATACAAATCAAGGATTTGAATAAAGTAGTAGATGTCGGATTCGTGACAGGAGTTACTCCAGCAATAACCCCGACGGGTTCAGCCAATTCCAGATACCCAGCCTCCTTATCTTCATTTATAATACCCACAGTTTTATGATATTTTATGCTATGGTAAATATATTCTGTAGCAAAGATGTTTTTGGTAATTTTATCTTCGTATACACCTCGTTTGGTTTCTTCTACTGCCATTTTAGCCATTTCCATATGGTGATCCAGACCTGCTAAGGTCATTGCCTTGATAACTTCATCAACTTGTTCTTGATTGAGGTTTAAAAAATTTTCTCTAGCTTTAATTGCATTTTGAACAAGAAAATCAATAGACTCCTGTATGCTTTGAGTAGCTGCTGAATGTTTTTCGTCCATGGTAAAGCCTCCATTTCGTAAAAGATCTACTTTATGAGAAGTATTCCCTGGACGGTTGATGATAACTCCTAAGCGTTATAGTTAATTTGTCTTTTTCTCTATTTTACTCTTCAGCTCTTCTTTCCGATGTGAGAATAGAAAGTTATAAACATATATGGCAATAATACCAGTATTTAATACTGAGCACAGGCATTCTAAAAATACAAAAGTGCGCATCCATACTCCATATGGCACTAAATCTCCATATCCTAAAGTAAAATATGTAACAAAGCTAAAGTACAAGGAATCTGCAAAATCTAATTTGATAGGCTGATAACCAGAAAGCGCCCCTAATAAACCTTGTTTACCACCGTCAATACTATAAATTAACAGATAGAATAATGCAAAAAATACTACCATGGCAAAAACCATTAGTACAGCAAGAAAAACAGTAAATAATAGTTTGTAGGTATCAATCCAGTTTCTCATCTGAGCTTTTTGGATTTGAATCCAGGCAAATTTATACCATTGGGGTATTAGTAGAAGTAAATTTACACTACTGTAAACATATACATAATATTTATAAGGTTTTATTATAGCTAAGGGGAAAACATTAGATATAATAACTAATGTAAACAAGCCAAATATAATAGGCAAAATAAATACAATTAACTGATAGGCAAGATTCTTGTGCCAGTATTGAGAAGTAAAAGAAAGCCACCATATCGATAATAACAAAACAAAATTACCTATAAAAAAGAAATATAACATTATCATTCCTCATATTTTGCACGTTATATAAATGATTATGAGAAATAATTCAATTTTAGAATGCAAGAAAAAGAGACAAAAAGCGATTTGCTTTTTGTCTCTTTTTGGAGCCGACGATGGGACTCGAACCCGCAACCTGCTGATTACAAGTCAGCTGCTCTACCAATTGAGCTACGTCGGCATAGTGGCGGAGCTGACGGGAATCGAACCCGCGATCTTCGGCGTGACAGGCCGACATGTTAACCGCTACACTACAGCTCCATAATTTTTGGTGACCCATAGGGGACTTGAACCCCTGTTACCGCCGTGAAAGGGCGGTGTC
>JUEF01000082.1 GCA_000802045.1 Peptococcaceae bacterium BICA1-8 | reverse complement strand
GTCGCTCCCTGTATGGGGGCGTGGATTGAAAGGGAGGGACAAGGGGACAGGTGCTTTGTCCCAGACAGACTGATACTTTGACTTGTAAAAACGCAGTTACAGGCGATACGGTGAACCGTACCACAAATGACGCAAATTTTTGAGATATATGCTAGCAAACTAAGAAAATTTGAGATCAGAGGGGACGTACTTTTTGTAGTGGTTTTTTTAGTAAAAATACAATTATGTTGAAATATAGAAAAGGCAAACTCGGCCCTGTATCATGCAAAAACCTAAGCTCGGATATTATTTCTGGGCCTTCATGTTACACATACTGTAAAAAATGTGACACATGGCTAGTTTGGATTCAATTTTAGTAATTAGCTTTACCAAGCTCAGATTTCAGACTGTTTTTATTATAAAAAATAATAAACTTACTGAGTTTTCCCTGTGTTAATTACAGGGATTTTTTCCTGTTTACTAATATCACATCTGGGAACAGGCTATTATCGCCAATCTTCGTAATCATGTAGCTACACATGGCACCGAATAAAAGGTGTTTAGCTAAACTGATTAGAGATGTTCTTGGCTTTTTACTTTTTATATTTAACCAAACATTTGAGAGCAATCCAGCAATACCAACCCACATTAAAGACCCAATCCCTGCACCTTTCATTATAGCTTTGTCTTTACCAGTAAGAGAAAGAGTGTAGGTAATGGTAGTTGCAGCTAAGGCTGAATTGGAAAATTAACAATTGCTGAGATTACTTTTCCTCCTGGAGTTGTAGTTTTTTCTCTAGGTCAGGTAGTTACTTTAGTAGCCCAATATATTAAAACTGTCTAATATTAAAAACCCATCAGCTTTTTATTGTAGAAGATGATGGAAAATATTAAACATCATAGTTATTTACTACCTGATACAAACTAATATAGCGGAATGCCAAATAAGGAATGTGTAAATAAAGTGTATAAGATTTATGTTAAGGCTATTCTGGGTTTGGCAAGATGTTTAGCAGATTCAGTTTGCTTATACCTAAGATATTAAGTCAATTTCAGAAAGGGGCTCAAAATTTTGAAAAAGATAAAAGATCCAATTATTCTTGGACTTGTAGCAGGACTGATTGGTAATACTGCTAAGCTAACGGGCAACATTTTTAACAGGTATGTTTTGTATAAATCTGAAACTACATATCCAGAAATAGCTGGGGGACTTTTTATGTCAAAGAAACAAAGAAAGAGACCAGTAGGGAAGTTAGTTGGTGCAATAGCAGATTTTTCCCTAGGTGGAATACTTGGTATACCTATAGTATATTTGCTTCGATATACTGGAACTGATAAAGCTGCTATTAAAGGTTTAGGAGTGGGGCATTTTGTTTGGGTTATTATGTACGGTACTATCGGGAGAGGGCTTGGTAAGACTAAGGGGGTTTTCCCTTTGGATGCCGAAACAAATTTGTCCGCTTTTTTTAACCATAGCTGGTATGGTTTATTTGCTGCTCTAACAGTATCCAAATTAGGAGATTCAAGCCTCTTTCCCGAACCTACTTCAAGACGCCAAAAGAATGATAGCATTACTAATGAAATGTCCAATAATAGTTAGCCTTATTTTTTGTAACAATGCTTACAGCTAAACCATTATGAGGGACAAGGGGACAGGTGCTTTGTCCCAGACAGACTGATACTTTGACTTGTAAAAACGCAGTTACAGGCGATACGGTGAACCGTACCACAAATGACGCAAATTTTTGAGATATATGCTAGCAAACTAAGAAAATTTTAAAGGAGTACAGCGTAACTAAGGAACTGGAAGGGTGGAGGTTCACTGGTAACGCAAAGGTCCTTAACCCTTGCAAGACTGGGTTAAGGTCTTATTTTTTGTTGTGTCCCAGGGCCTTGAGGAAGGACTTCTCATTTCTTACCCAGGTTTTAAATAGCGTATAGCTTATTACTTTCATGTAATAGTAATCAAAAATATTTAAATTTTCAAAAAAATAATGATACATTAATATGAAGGTTATAATTGATATAGAAAAGATGTAGGCTGACAATTTTAGGGGGTAAGTAGGGTAAAAATGAGAAACAGACAAAATAAAACAGACGTTATCTTAATTGGTGCCGGAATCATGAGTGCGACTCTGGGGACACTGCTGAAAGAATTAGTACCGGACTGGGAAATTACAGTGTTTGAGAGGCTCGCAAACGCAGGAGAGGAAAGTTCTAACGAATGGAATAATGCGGGAACGGGGCATGCGTCACTGTGTGAGCTTAACTATACCGTCGAACAACCGGACGGATCCATAGATAATCGCAAAGCTATAAAAGTTAATGAAGAGTATCAGGTTTCCAAGCAGTTTTGGTCTTATCTTGTAAACAGCAATCTGATAAGTAATCCGCAGGACTTTATCGTGCAATTACCTCATATGAGTTGGGTACAAGGGGAAAAAAATATAGCTTTTTTAAAAAAACGTTTTGAAGTGCTGTCTAATAATCCCCTGTTTCAAGGGATGGAATTTTCCGATGATCCGGGAAAACTGATGGAATGGATTCCGCTTATGATGAAAGACCGGACATTGAATAAACCTATGGCTGCAACAAGAATCGAATCTGGAACTGATGTCAACTTTGGCGCTTTAACGCGCATATTGTTTGCTCACTTAAAGAGTAAAAACGTCGATATAAAATTCAAACGTAATGTTGATGATCTAAAACGTACTAGCGATGGCTTGTGGGAATTGAAAGTGCGGAATGTCGATAGCGGTACCGTCGAACGCCATACTGCAAAATTCGTCTTTATCGGCAGCGGGGGAGGAAGCCTGCATTTGCTGCAAAAATCCGGTATTCCTGAAGGAAAAGGTATTGGGGGATTTCCAGTAAGTGGAATATTTATGGTGTGTCAGAAACCGGATATTGTAGCGCAGCATTATGCAAAAGTATACGGACAAGCTCCGGTTGGTGCTCCTCCAATGTCTGTTCCGCATCTTGACTCAAGATTTATCGATAATAAAGAATCATTGTTCTTTGGACCGTTTGCCGGCTTCTCACCAAAGTTTTTAAAATTCGGTTCAATGTTTGATTTGTTAACTTCCGTAAAACCAGATAATCTCGTTACTTTGTTGGCGTCAGGCGTAAAAAACGCTTCATTGACAAAATATCTGGTCAAGGAAGTTATGTTATCAAAAGAACAGCGCATGGAAGCTTTACGGGATTTTGTCCCGAACGCCAAAAGCGAGGATTGGGATTTAGTAGTAGCGGGCCAACGTGTACAAGTTATCAAAGATACTGCAGATGGCGGCAAAGGAATGCTTCAATTTGGTACGCAAGTTGTTAGTGCCGCTGATGGTTCGATAGCAGCATTGCTCGGTGCTTCTCCGGGTGCTTCTACCGTTGTTTCCATAATGCTTGAAGTATTAACAAAATGTTTCCCGCAACATATAAAAGCGTGGGAAGCGAAAATAAAAGAAATTATTCCTTCTTATGGCGTGAAACTAATGGAAAACCCAGAGTTTCTGCACGAGATAAATACTTCAACAGCGCAGACCCTTGGCTTAGTAGGTAAAAAACAAGCAAATACGGAAAGCAAAATCCTTACGTTAAAGGGAGCATAAATTGCCGTTTTGGCAAATTTATGCTCCCTTTTAGTTTTTTCAAGCACCTTTATTGGTTTAGTCGACATTTCCCAGGGACTTATATATCATTTATTACAGTGGGGTAATATTATCACTGCCTTAATTGTCACAACACAACCATATCGTTGGGGTTTTACCAGTAAGTGAAGTAGATAAAAAAACAATTTTACCTGAAATAAGTAAAATGAGAAAAAGTAATACTAAAGGTGAGGTAGGTACTGTACCATATAGATTTATTATAGAACTTACTAATGGAGATAAGTTTGTGTTTTATTCAAAATACCTCAAAGGTTATTTCTTTATATTTAGATAAAGACAATTTCAATATAAAAATAAAGGCACCAAAGACAGCAGAATTTATTAAAAAATTTGTTAAAGAAAGTAAATTTGAGATGTAAAAATATTCTCTAATTTATAACAGAATCATCCCAATTAGCGACCCAAAATTGGGTAGGACCGCACTGTCCTTATTGCACAGTAATAATAAAATTGAAGTAAAAAAGAGGGAGAGTTTATTAATGAATAAATATGTTTCACATCCTTGGCACGGTATTTCTTTAGGAGAAGAACAACCATATATTGTTAATGCTTTTATAGAGGTAACTCCAAGTGATACAGTAAAATATGAATTAGATAAAACTACGGGGATACTAAAGATTGATAGACCTCAACTATTTTCTAATATATGCCCAACTTTATATGGAATGTTACCTCAAACTTATTGTGGTGATAGAGTAGCCAATTTGTGCGAAACAAAGTTTGGAAGAAATAATATTGTTGGTGATAAAGACCCTTTGGATATATGTGTCTTAACCGAAAAGTTGGTACGCCATGGAAATATTCTTTTAAAAGCAATACCAATAGGCGGAATAAAATTACTTGATAATAATGAAGCCGATGATAAGATAATAGCAGTTTTAAAGGATGATGCACTTTATGGTGAATGGGATGACATAAGCCAATGTCCTAGCCGTATATTAGAGCGGCTTGAACATTATTTTTTGACTTATAAGAAATCTCCAACAAGCAAAAGTAATAAATGTGAGATTATTGAAATTTATGGGCGAGATGAAGCTATTAATGTCATTAAATTAGCTAGTGACGATTACAAAGAAAATTTTATAAAATGATATAATTACAAAAACCATTGGTCACTGCATTGGTTCGGGCTTTTTTCGTCTTTCCATGAAGTGGTTTGGGTCCTATTGATTTTCAAGTTAAGAATATGTTTGCAAAAGTAACATATTATGGTACAATTTTATTGAATGAAATTTCAACCAATAAAGGAGTGCCTACTTTGGCGAGAAATAAAGATCTAAACCAAAAGATTAAGGGTGAACGCAGAGAGCAGATATTATCAAACGCACTAATGCTCTATGCAAAAAAAGGTCTGTCGGCTACCAAGATAACCGATATATCTTCAGCTTCGGGTATCTCCCAGGGGCTTATATACCATTATTACAGGTCTAAGGAAGAAATATTCGTTGAATTAATCGGTATTGCCTTTGCTCGGCTTAATGAAGCGTGCCGCTGGCTAGAAAGCCAACCTCTATCACCAAAGGAAAAGATTAAATTTGCGATTGAAGAACTTCTTAAACTTCTGGAACAAGACGAAAATGCTGCACGCTATCATTTACTTATCGCGCAGGCTACTGCATCAGAAGCCATTCCTGATGAGGCTAAAGGGATAATAGAAAAAGAAAATACATTTCCATATGAAGTAATTGCCCGGATTATCACTGAAGGTCAAAAGTATGGTTCAATTAAGAAATATGATGCTAAAGAACTTGCTTTGGTGTTCTGGACATCAATTAATGGCTTGGCCATATACAAGGCAGTCCACGGAGAAAAATTTAAGGCCCCCGATTCGAATATACTTACTAGCATGTTTTTTAAGGAATAACACACATTGAAAACCATATAAACTTTAGGAGGGATAAATATGCCCAGTTTGCGAGGTCGCTTTATTAAATTTTTATTGCAAAACCGCCATTTGTTGCGTTTCCAATTAAAAAAAGAAATCATCGATTGGACTAAATATGAATCTATTCTTAGTTTCCGACAACAGGTTGAAGAGGGGGCTGGAAAATTTGGCAGGTTGCCAGAAGATATCAAAGTAGCGCCTGTAAATATAGATGGTCTCGGTGCAGAGTGGATTTTACCGGTTCAATCAACAAAAGATAAAATAATTCTTTATTTTCATGGTGGCGGATATGTATCTGGGACGTGTAAATCCCATCAATCAATTGCGGCAAAGTTTGTAAAAGGTAGTGAAATAGGTGCACTGCTCTTTGAGTATCGTCTGGCACCCGAACAACCTTATCCTGCAGCCCTAGAAGACTCTTTGGAAGCATATAACTGGTTGTTAGATCAGGGAATTGCCCCTTTAAGTATAGTATTTGTGGGAGATTCCGCTGGCGGAGGTTTATGTTTAGCAACTTTACTTGCACTTCGAGATCAAGGCACTCCTCTTCCAGCTGCAGCAGTGGCTTACTCTCCTGTGACAGATTTTAAGTGTATAGGGGAATCTTATCGAACTAAAGCTAAGACATGTCTATCCCCTGAGGGGATGGCGCCTGCTCTAGCAGTGCATTATGCTGGAGATAAGGATCCTGGGTTAGAGTATATATCCCCTCTTTATGGAGATCTTCATGGACTTCCACCCTTGCTTATCTATGCCGGAGAAGATGAAACTCTTTGCGATGATTCAGTTCGGTTTGCGGAAAAAGCGAAGGATGCAGGTGTTGACGTCACCTTAAGGATTGGAGAGGGAATGTTCCATTGTTATCCTGCTATGGCTCCCCTTTTTCCAGAGGCTACACAAGCAATGGATGAAATTTGTTCTTTTATAAATAAGTACATAGGTTGACCTTTCGGATAATTCACCTTCAGGGCGGATATAAATGCTAATGCATTTATATCCGCTTTTTTATCGTTCTAAATAAATATAAATGGTGCTTGATGTCGAAATATAGTAAATTATAAGAAAGAAACAATGGTGCAAATATTTATAATAACAAGAATGATTTCTCTTACATAATAAAATCCAATTAAAAGGATGAGAGCAATGAGAAAGATAAAGATACAAAGAAATAACATCTCAATCAGGATGATCATTATTATCTCATTCATAATACTTATGTTAGCTACTGTTGGTTTAGTTGGCTATATAGTATTCTCAAAATGGCTGTCTTCAGCTGATGAAGTCATTACAGAAATAGCGGAAAACATGGACATTGAAATATATAATCAGATTGATAGATTTTTAAATGTCCCGCTGCATATAAACGAAGTGAATCAAGGACTAATAGAAAACGGAATCATAGATATTTACAATGAAATTGAACGTGAAATGTTTTTTGTCGGAGTTTTAAAAACCCATAGTGGTGAGGCAGTATACAGCTTCAGTTATGGCACTGAGGCGGGGGAATATTACGGTGCCCGTAGAAATGATAAAAATATTATAGAGATCATGAGGAATAATGCAGATACCGATGGCAATTCTTGGTACTATTCAGTAACTGATGATATGACAGCGGGAGAGCTGGTAGTGGAAGCGGGTAAGTTTGATCCCAGGACAAGAGCTTGGTACAAAGCGGCAAAAGAATCACAGAAGCCGGTATTTTCTCCAATTTACAAACATTTTGTTATGGATGATCTCACTGTATCTGCGGCTATTCCTATTTACAATAAGGGTGGAGAGCTTCAAGGTGTTTTAGGGTCCCATATTACCCTTTCAAGAATAGACAACTATTTGAAAGAAATCGTAAAAAGCAAAAATGCTGTTGCATTAATAATAGAAAAAAATTCTGGTGAATTAATTGCCAACTCACTTGGTCTGGCCAATTTCAAAAAGCTCGGAGAAGGTACCATAAAAAGGTTGAACATTGATGAATTAGATAATCAAGCGATAATTCAAGCCTATAAAAACTATAATAGCACAGAAGATAACAGTTTGGGGATTGAGAATGAAGATGATAGATTATATATAAATCTTAAAGAATATCATAAAGAAGGATTAGATTGGCTGGTTATTACAGCTGTACCTGAAAGCTTGTTAAAATCAGATATTGTAAATAATATGAAATTGACATTACTACTTACCATTTTAGCCCTTATACTATCGATAGTTATGTATTTGAAACTCACTAATAGGTTTTTAAGGCCCATAGACAACTTAATAGATACTACGGAAAAGTTTTCTCAAGGAGATTTATCTCATAGAGCAACCATTATAAGAAATGATGAAATTGGTAGGATATCAATATCATTTAACAAAATGGCAGACACTATAGTTATGCTTATAAATAATCTTGAGACAAAAGTGAAAGAAAGGACGGTAGAGCTAGAAGAAACAAATAATGCATTGAAAGAAAATAAAGACCAACTACAACTCATTTTAGATTCCACCGCTGAAGCAATATATGGAATAGATATAAATGCAAACTGCACTTTTTGTAATGCCAGCTGTTTAAAAATGTTAGGATATAAGCATCAAGATGAGCTTATTGGCAAGAATATGCATTTGCAAATTCATCATAGCTGCAAAGATGGCACATCAATTCCAATAGATGAATGTAAAATATACCAAGCATTTATTGTAGGAAAAGGTACCCATGTAGATGATGAAGTCTTTTGGCGGGCAGACGGCACAAGCTTTAATGTTGAATACTATTCCTATCCCCAGTATAAAGATGGAGAGATTATTGGTGCAGTTGTTACCTTTATGGATAATACTGAGCGCAAAAGAAATGAGGAACACATCAATTATTTAAGTTATCACGATTCTTTGACTGACCTATACAATAGGATGTTTTTTGAAGATGAACTAAAAAGATTAGATACAAAACAAAGTCTGCCTATATCAATTATTTTTGGGGATATCAATGGTCTAAAGCTGACAAACGATATATTTGGCCACGTTGCTGGTGATGCGCTTTTAAAGAAATCGACAGAAATATTGAAAAAGGTTTGTGGAGAAAAAGGTATAGCTGCCCGTGTTGGTGGAGATGAATTCGCCATCTTATTGCCTAATACAGAAGCAAGTGAAGCGGAAAAAATTATCGACATGATAAAAAATGAACTTTCTAAAGAACAAATTGTTGCAATTAAGTGCAGTATGTCATTGGGCTATGATACAAAGACAAGGGCAAATCAAAAAATAGAGAGAACGATGGAAAACGCTGAAGCAGGGATGTATAAAGAGAAGATGCTTAATCGAAAAACCATTAGCTCACACATGATAAATACAATTATTGAAACGCTCCATAACAAGAACCTGAGAGAAAAAAGGCACTCCATCACTGTCAGTGGAATATGCCATGATATTGGTAAGGCCATGAAAATGCCGGAAACAGAAGTGAGGAAATTAAAGGAAGCTGGATTTCTTCATGATATAGGCAAGATTGTATTAGACGAAGATATTCTTAATAAAGAGGGAGCACTGACAGAGGAAGGGAAAATAGAAATGCAGCAGCATCCTATTATAGGATACAGGATATTAAATTTATTTGATGATACATTGGATTTGGCAGAAGGTGTTCTTAATCATCACGAAAATTGGGATGGATCTGGTTATCCTAAAGGACTGAAGGGTGAAGAAATTCCTAAGCTAGCCAGAGTTATTAGGGTAGCGGAGACTTACGATGCAATGACAAACAAGTTGAAAAAAAATCCCATGGATAAAAAAGAAGCCTTACTGGAAATTAAAAATAAATCAGGCATAATATTTGACCCTGAGATTGTAGACATCTTTCTTGATCTGATGCTATGATTCCTAAATATTAAAATAATGCGTCCTTTTGTTCAAACCTCCGTCTTTATATATAGAAGCACAATTAATTATAACTATTAGGAGGTTTATAAATGAAAACACTTAGAATTGAATGGAAGCATCTTGATGTGGCTGGAGATACCTGCGACCGTTGTTATGATACGGGGGAAAATCTTTATAATGAAGTAAAAAGACTAACCAGAGCATTACAACCACAGGGCATTGAGGTAGAATTTATTGAGACTAAACTTGACGATACCCAAATTCCCCAATCAAATGTTATCCTCTTCAATGGAGTTGCCCTTGAAGATATTTTGGATATCAAGGTATCAAATAATTACTGTAGTTCCTGTACTGATTTACTGGGAACTGATACCTATTGTCGAACTATAATGTTTGAAGGCAATGAGTATGAAGATATACCTGCAAAGGCCATCCGTCAGGCGGCATACAAGGTATTGGGTATAGGAGAAAAAACAACAGCACCAGCAAAAAATTCTGGATGCGGTTGCGATTGCAGTAGTAGCGGGTGCTGTTAACACCAATTTATAATAGTAAGCTAAAGACCCATTGATTTTGAAATCAATGGGTCATTTTTATTTCTCCGCTAATAGAGAATTCTCTAATCTTTGCCTTGTATGTACCTGTAGTTTGGAATTAATTCTGTATTCCAAAAGAAAATAATTTTCATAAGATATATGAGGTCTAGAATTATGTTTTTCAAGGTGATGTTAGGAGTGATTTAAATTGGCTATTAAAATTGTGACCGATAGCACCGCCTATTTAGATAAAGAAATAATTGAAAAGTATGATATCACAGTAATCCCGCTGACAGTCAATTATAATAACAAGTCCATAAAAGAAACAGAAATTGATGATAGTCAATTTTATGAGTTGCTAGAAAAAGAAGGGCTTCCTACCACTTCTCAACCATCCCCTTTGGAAATTAAGCAGGGTTTTCTAAAAATTTTAGAGGAAGGGAATGACATATGTGCAATTTTTATTTCAGCTAACTTAAGTGGTACTTATTCATCAGCAGTCATGGCTAAAAATACTAGTTTAGAAAAATATCCAGCGGGCAGAATAGAAATATTTGATTCCCGGGGAGCTTGTATGGGTAATGTAGTATTACATGCAGCCCAAGGGGCAGCTAATGGAGATGATTTCGAGTCTATTATGAAAAATATTCAGGAAATGATAACTAAAAGTAAATTTCTATTTGTTCCTGCAACTTTGGAATATTTAAAAAAAGGAGGACGAATAGGGGGGGCTCAATACTTAGTGGGTAGTATCCTAGATATTAAGCCTATATTGACTTTTAAGGATGGCCAAGTAGCAGTAGTTGAAAAAGTAAGAAATAATAAAAAGGCTTTAGAGAAAACCATCAATTTTTTAGAAAGAGATATTAATAATATAGAAATAGAGGGATTAACAGTAGGTCATGTTAATTGTCCCCTAGAAGCGTCAGAAATAGCCAAAATACTGGAATTAAAATTAAAAAGAGAAGTTAAAGTAAAGGCTCTAGGACCGGTGATTGGTATGCATGTAGGTCCCGGCACTATTGGAATAGGTTATTATATTAGCTAACCTTTTCAAGCTATTGCTTTTTCATAGAATAATGTTCTTAATAACAAAAGAAATAGCCCTGTAGGGCAATTTCTTTTTGCATCCTTTACATCCGCTGCGGGATATTAAACTCCAATACAGCAATTACTTCCTTGTCTCCGATTGGTTTAATACACTGAATAGAATTTTGAGAAGTAGCTGTTTTACTATTATTCCGGTTGAGAATATTATTTTTAAGCAGGCTTGCAAGACTTTGACCTTCATACTTATTGAGTTCAGTAAATTGGTTAAATAAATTAACCAGATTATTACCTTCAGGAGTGTTATCTAAATTTTCTCCAATGTCAAGTAAGTGGAGAATAAAGGTAAAGCTAACTATGCTGGCTCTTGTAGATATTCAAAGAAACTGTCCCCTTTAAAAACTATGAAACTGTCACTTTTGATAAGGACAATTATGTGTTAACCTTTCATTAATAATATTAACACATGTATTATTTATAAATGAGCAAATTATTTATAACAAAATCTAGGAGGTATTGATTATATGAGTCAAGGAACATGGGCAGTAAAAAAAGGATTGGCTGAAATGTTGAAAGGTGGAGTTATTATGGATGTAACTACACCTGAACAGGCTAAAATCGCTGAGGAAGCGGGAGCATGTGCAGTGATGGCTTTAGAAAGAGTCCCAGCTGATATAAGAGCCGCTGGAGGAGTAGCAAGAATGGCTGACCCTACGATAATTTTAAGAATTATGGATGCTGTTACAATTCCTGTTATGGCTAAAGCACGAATTGGACATTTTGTAGAAGCCCAAATTTTGGAAGGTCTAGGTGTTGATTATATTGATGAAAGTGAAGTATTAACACCAGCAGACGATTTATTTCATATAAATAAAAACCTTTTCACAGTACCATTTATATGTGGTTGTAGAAATTTAGGTGAAGCGCTACGTCGTATTGGTGAAGGTGCTGCTATGATTAGAACAAAAGGAGAACCTGGTACAGGGAATATTGTAGAAGCTGTTAAGCATTTTAGGCAAGTAAATGGTGAACTAAAAAGATTGGTTAATTTGCCTGAAGAGGAGTTAATGACTGCTGCCAAAGACATGGGTGCTCCATATGAATTAGTAAAAGAAGTGCATAAAACAGGTAAGTTACCGGTAGTAAATTTTGCTGCTGGTGGAATTGCGACTCCTGCTGATGCTGCATTAATGATGCAACTAGGTGTTGATGGGGTATTCGTTGGATCGGGTATTTTTAAATCAGGTGATCCAGCTAAGAGGGCAAGAGCAATTGTTGCTGCGACTACCCATTATAATGATCCTCAGATTTTAGCTGAAATTTCAAAAGATTTAGGTGAAGCAATGGTTGGTATTGAGATACATAATATTAAGACTGAAGAAAGAATGCAGGATAGAGGCTGGTAATATGAAAATAGGAGTACTAGCATTACAGGGAGCCTTTAGAGAGCATATTGAGGCCTTGAAGAAATGTAAGGTAGAAGCTATAGAAATTAAAAAATCATCTCAATTAGATGATATAGACGGCCTGATAATTCCCGGTGGTGAAAGTACAACCATAGGCCTGCTTATGCAACAATTTAATCTAGGAGACAAGATTTTAGAAAAGGCCAATCATGGCATGCCTATTTTGGGGACATGTGCAGGAATGGTTATGTTAGCAAAAGATATTGTAGATAGTGAGCAGTTTAGACTGGGTTTAATGGATATAATCGTGAGAAGAAACGCCTTCGGGAGGCAACGGGAAAGTTTTGAGCGGTCTTTGAATATATCAGCATTAGGCGATGAACCTTTTAAGGCAATTTTTATTAGAGCACCATATATTGAGGCTACTAGCCCAAATGTTGAGGTTTTATGTAAGCTTGATAATGAAAAGATTATTTTCGTGAAGCAAGGGAATTGTCTAGCAGCTTCCTTTCATCCCGAATTAACAGAAGATATAAGAGTACATCAATATTTTGTTAGACTTGTAAATAAAACAATATAGTATTTATTTTTAAATACCCTTTTACATAAAAAGTCTGCACCACTAGAAGCCGCAATGGCTCCACCAATAGCAGATGATATAATCATAACCAGGCGATTAAAAATCAAAATAATTCAATATAAGGAAACATAGTGGTGCAAATAAACAGGAGATATTCCATCAGACTTTGCTATTACCTTGAACCGTATAGGGGTAAGTTATGTATGGACCTATAACTGGAAATATAAAACAACAGGGCATCTTTTCTAAGATAGATTTAGGTGAGTACTGCATAGAATAATGTTCTTAAACAAAAAAAATTGCCCTCTAGGTAGGGCGATTTTTTTTGTTATTTGCATTCTTTACATCCGCTAGTTCCTCCGCCTCCGAAACCTGTTTGAGGTGGATATGGAGGCCATTCAGGTGTAAAGTCTGTTGGACATTCTCCTAAGAATTCACCACATTCAGGTGGAGGTGCGGGATAACCATAAGTTGGAATTAATAATTGAACCTCCGAATCTACTTTAATTAAGATTAAAACTCCCACACAGCAAGTTACTTCCTTAACTCCGATTGGTTTAATACACTGAATAGAATTTTGAGAAGTAGTACCTACCTTACCATTAATCTGATGGGTGACATTATTATTCTTAAGCAAGCTTGCAAGACTTTGACCCTCATACCTATTGAGTTCAGTAAATTGGTTAAATAAAGCAACTAGATTATCACCTTCAGGAGTTTTATCTAAATTTGCCCTTTTTATCTCATTTTTTAGTTCTTCTATAAAAGGTACAATTTTTACTATATTTTCTTCTTTAATTTGCATATCATGGCCATAATTTTCATTAATACAATATTGTATTAACGGTGAATATTTACTAAACAGTTTATATGCTTTTAAAGAGAGATCAGGTCTAACTCTAATTATCTGGGCTATTAAAGGACTATATTGGTTATAAAGGTTAAGAAAGTTCCTTTTCACTTCGTTATCAGGTAGATTTTGAAAAGCTTCTTCAACAAAGTTATCAAATATACACATACACTTATCTCTTCTAGAGATGAAGCAGAATAGACATGTCGGGAAAACGTGACATTGGACATTAAGGCCGTTTTCACCAGCTCTGTCAATCCTAAATGTTTTAGATATTTCTCTGGTTTCACATACAATTTCGAAGCCACCGGTATCTAAGGGTATACTGGTACAAACTTCTAAATCAAAAGTTACTCTAACTATATTTTGGTCCAGAACTTGGCAATTTACATTACTCGCTGTTGCCGATAAACATTCTACCTCTTGAGCTTGGGTAGTAATCTTACAAATAAATTTATCAACATCAATTACAACTTCTTCAACTTGTGAATGCATGCATTCATTGAAAACTTTTTTTACTTTGATAATATCTATTTCAGTGGGGGGTGGACATACCGGGATTCCTAATTCAGGGTCAATTGGGCATGGTCCTGGAAAAATAGGTTGCTGTTGTCTTTTCGGATCAGACACGGAATAAACCTCCTTTAATTATTTCATGAAATACTTTGATATATCTTATGAAAAATAGCTTCTATTGGTTAAAAGTTATATAAATAATGCTTAGGGGATAGATATAAGATATTTTCCACGAGGATTCGGACTAGAAATAAATTTGAATATGAAAAATGAAAAGAATCTAGATGATTCCTAGTTTAAAATTAAAAATAGTAGAGAGATTGTGAAAGGCTGGGTACCTGAGAGGAAAATAGAGGATTTTGTTGCATCATTTATTATTGAAGCAGAAAAAGGTCCAAAATTAAAAGACGAAGGTTCATGCAACTGTTCGGTAGGTAAAAAAAGTTACTGTTAGAGCTAAAGGGCATGAGTTCGGCATTTAACCGGGGTCATGCTTTTTTTATTTTTGTATAAATGAGTTATTAAAGTAAAAACATAAGAAAAATATATTTTAAAGGAGAAATACTATGCCAACAAAGCCTAAAGAAAAGGTAATTCAGCCACCACAGCATCAGAATCAGCAGCCTGGGCTTGAAACATTAATGAATCCACAACCTATTTCAGAAGATCCTTCTTATAAAGGAAGCGGCAAGCTGTACAAAAAAGTTGCTCTAATTACGGGTGGAGATAGTGGTATTGGTAAATCAGTTTCAATATATTTTGCTAAAGAGGGTGCCGATATTGCCATCGTATATCTAAGTGAAAATAAGGATGCGGAGGAAACAAAAAAACAGATTGAAGAGGAGGGCCAACGGTGTCTTTTAATAGCTGGAGATGTGGGTGATGAAGAATTCTGCAAAAAGGCTACAGAAGAGACAGTCAAAACCCTGGGTAAGTTGGATATTTTGGTTAATAATGCTGCTGAACAGCACGTACAGACTAATTTCGAGGATATTACCTCCCAGCAGATGGAAAGAACCTTTAAGACAAATATATTTTCCTGTTTCTATATGAGTAAGGCTGCGTTGAAGTACTTAAAGCAGGGAAGTTCTATTATAAATACTGCATCAGTAACAGCCTATAAGGGCAATCCCGTATTGATTGACTATTCCTCAACAAAAGGATCCATCGTGTCCTTTACTCGTTCCCTTGCTCTGTCCCTAGCCCAAAGGGGTATACGAGTCAATAGTGTAGCACCAGGACCCATCTGGACTCCCTTGATTCCGGCAAGTTTTCCTGCTGAACAGGTAGCAACCTTTGGATCCACAACACCTATGCAGCGTCCAGGGCAGCCTGAGGAGATTGCACCATGTTATGTATTCCTTGCCTCAGATGATGGATCATATATGACGGGTCAGGTGATGCACCCCAATGGGGGCGAGATTGTAAATGGGTGAGCATTAAAGGAATAATCTCTAGGAATGCATGACACGACATATATGTTGACAAAAAAGTAAAAGAGGATTATTATAAAAGCAAGGTACTTCGACATGCGAAATATTTGGAGGACGAGGTAATGTTTGATTATGATAATATGGGGGATTTGTTTATTGAAAATATCAAAAAGCTCTTTTTCCCCGAAGAATGGATAAATCTTGATTTGAAGTTTTCTAAATCTGAGATTTTTGCTATGCTGTTTTTGGATAAAAGAAAAGAAATAACAATGACGGAGTTGGTAGAATATATAAATTCCCCTATGAGTACAGCGACTGGAATAGTTGACAGGCTTGTAAAGAGTAGGTATGTCCAAAGAGACAGGAGTGAGAAAGATAGGAGGATTGTAATACTAAGACTTACAGAGGATGGTACAAAGCTCGTTAAAAGCTTAAAGGGAATGATATCTGAGTACATTAACATGATAGTTGATGATTTGACAGAAGAAGAAAAACAGTTCATGATGGGCATAATTCTCAAGGTAGTGCACAATCTTCAGAAAAAGCTGGATACTGCAATCCCAAATACGCAGGATAATAATGAAATAAAGAAAATTATTATTGAATAAATGCCCGAAATGGGCATTTTAAATTAACGAATACTTCGGCAAACGTAGTATTCGCATAAAGAAACAAACACCATATTTAGATAATAAATTTAAGGAGGAAATATTATGAGGATAATCTTGTACACTGGTAAAGGCGGAGTTGGAAAAACAAGTATTGCTGCAGCAACGGCAGTAAAAAGTGCCAAGAAAGGAATTAAAACTCTTGTAGTCAGCACTGATCCTGCCCATAGCCTGGGGGATTGCCTTGATATCAAGTTATCTAACGAACCAGTAGAGATCTCGAAAAATCTCTGGGCCCAAGAAATAGATGTAATACATGAAGTTGAGGAAGGCTGGGGTAAAGTCCAAAAATATTTAACAGAGCTCTTTACTTCTAAGGCTGTAAAAGATATAACAACCCAGGAACTAACCGTTTTTCCTGGTATGGAAGACCTGCTTAGCTTGCTTCGGATACTAAAATACTATAAGGAAGATAGGTTTGATGTAATCATCATTGATTGCGCCCCAACGGGAGAAACTCTTGCATTGCTGAGTTTTCCTGAGATGCTCAGGTGGTGGATGGAAAAGCTTTTTCCCATTAAGAAAAAGGCTATCAAAATGGTAGGTCCAATTGCTGAATCTATTCTTAAAATACCAATGCCATCTGGCCAAGTTCTTGATGAAATTGACAACATGTATTATCAGCTGGATGAGATGAAAAAAATATTTTCTGATAGGGAGATAACAAGTATTAGAATCGTTGTTAATCCTGAAAAGATGGTGATCAAGGAAGCTCAGCGAAGCTTTACTTATTTAAATATCTATGATTTTAATGTAGATGCTGTAATTGTCAACAGAGTAATTCCGGAAAATGTAACAGATAATTATTTCAAGGTGTGGAAGGATATTCAGGCAAAATACAAAGTGGATATAACTGAAAGCTTCATGCCGATACCTATATTTTATGCTCCTCTCTTTGAGACGGAGGTTGTTGGAATGACAATGCTTAACAGGATGGCTGTAGAGGTTTTTAAAGAGGAAGATCCTATTGAAATAAAATATAATGGAAGGGCTCAAAAAGTTGAAAAAGATGGAGACGATTATATTTTTGGAATAGTTATGCCTTTCATGGATAAAAAGGATCTTTCCCTAAATCAAAAGGGTGATCAACTGATTATTAAGGCTGGAAGCATAAAGAGAAATATTACTCTTCCCAGAACTCTTTTAGATTTCTCAATAAAAAGAGCCAAATTTGAGGACGAAATGCTGAAAATATGGTTTGGGAGGGATAACGATGAATGAAACATTAATAAAGGAAATAATTAAATATAAACTTAATGTTGCTGGCACAATAATTGATCATCTCCCTACAATAATGTCGGAAGAAATAAAGAATTTAGGCAGAGCAGTCCTTGAGGGCGTAAATGAAAGTTCTCAGGAAATTAAAGAACAACAATCTAAAAAAGCAAAGTCTGCCGATAAACTTGAAAATGTACCAATAGAATAGTAGATTACTATATTCATATTTAACTTATATATGAAAAGAGAAATAGGTAATAATAGTATAAATGAACCGGTTGAGGTTGTAGAAAATCTCCTTAAACGGTTTTTATTTTTAACATAGTACTTTGACACACATAGTAGTATGATATAAAATACATATTAGGAGGTGAAGAATTATGAATACCACAATTTCGACCGATCTTATCCGAGGGCATACAGATACAATTATTTTAAACATACTTCGCCAAGGTGATAGCTATGGATATGAGATTTACAAGAAAATCATTGAGTTGAGCGGTAATCAATATGAATTAAAGGAAGCAACCTTGTATACAGCTTTTCGCCGATTGGAACAGGGAGGCTTTATCCTCTCTTATTGGGGTGATGAAACCCAGGGTGGTAGACGCAAGTATTATCGCATTACCGATGAAGGGAAAATACTATATGAACAAAGCGAAAAAGATTGGAATTTTGCAAAAGCTGTTTTAGATAAATTAATCAAAGGAGGTCTCAACGATGAAAAATAATAAAAATTCTATCGATATCAAAGTGGAAACATATATTGACAATATATTTACTGGAGTTGGAGCAAGTCAACAGCTATTTGATTTAAAAGAAGAGCTTTCCACAAACATTAATGAAAAAATCGCAGATTATAAATCCAGAGGCATGGTAGATGAGCAGGCTTTCAAAGAGGCAGTAATCTCAATTGGTGATTTGAGTGGCTTGATAGATGATATGCGAAGACTAGGACAGGATACAGCTAAACAATCAGTATATTCTTCGATGACAGCACGTATTTCATTGGCTGGAATAATTGCTGGAGTGTTGCTTGTATTATTTGGAATGTTTACGGTAGCAATGTTATACTTTATGAAATTATCTGGTGAAGAAGTAACAGGTTCAGCAATATTCATCGTTGCAGGTGGAGCATTAATAACGTACAGCATATTGACAAGAGAGTCACGCAAAAAATATGGAATGAATAAGATCCGAGCTGCACTATATGCTTTGTCAATAGGGCTACTGCTTTTTGGAATGTTTACAGCAGTAATTACACGTTTTGCTACCGGCGAAATTTATATTGCTATTGGTTCACTAATGGTTTTCTTTTTAGCAGGTATTGGATTATTTTTATTTTTAATACTTACGGGAAGAGATCGCCGTAAGGAGATATAAGAAAGAGACAGCTTTAAAATTAAAACAGATAAAAATGAGCCGGTTGAGGTAGTATAAGATCGCCTTGACCGGTTTTTTTTGAATAAAATAAGGTTTTCATAAAATTTTTTATTTAATATTAAATCATATAATGTCATAATGAGGTATTAACTAAAAAGGCGGTAATTATCATAATGAAAAAATGCTATTTATATATAGTTCTTACAAGAACGAATACTATGGTTTCTAAGCTCGTTCAATACATTAAAAATGATGAATTTACTCATGCGTCTATTTCATTAGATAAAGAACTTAATGCTATGTATAGTTTTGGAAGGAAATATGCTTACAACCCTTTTCTTGGCAGGTTCAAGCAAGAGGAGATCAATAAAGGCTTATATAAAAACCATAAAAATTTACCTGGTGTAATAATGCAGATTGAGGTTTCAAAGAAGCAATACGAAAAGGCGAAAGAGCTGGTTGAATATTTCATTGCCAATAGTAACCTTTATAAATATAACTATCAGGGACTGTTGCACGGTGTACTAAACAAGACCGCATGTCGTGATGATAGGTTCTTATGCTCGGAGTTTGTATATTACATTTTAAATGAAAGTGGTATTGCTAACTTTAAGATATCAAGAAATCTTGTTAGACCTCAAAACTTTCTGAGTTTAGAGAGTAAGATAATCTATAGAGGCAATCTTAAAAATTTTAAATATCAAAACAACAATTATAGCCCAAATGAAATAATAATTAGGAAATTGAGTGCAGTTTGTGAGTAAATATAAATTAAATAAGCCTTCAATGTCAAATTGATTTAAGGTGGGTATTTACAATGAAAGACTTAAACGATATTTTATGGCTTGATAACCCAAAGGCAAGAAACAATTCGGGAAAAAAGTCAGCAACTAATTTTATTTCAGAAAATGTAGTCGAGGAAGCAAGAAACTTTCATAAAAGCTTTCCCCAATATACTGTTACGCCCTTACAAACTCTGGAAAACTTAGCACAAAAATTAAATGTCAGCAAAGTTTGGGTGAAGGATGAATCATTTCGTTTTGGTTTGAATGCATTTAAAGTACTTGGTGGCGCCTATGCTATTGGAAAATATTTAAGTGATAAAATAGGGATTAATTTAAGCCAGGTAAGCTTTGATATATTAAAGTCCCAAGATTTTAAGGAAAAAATCGGCGATATTACTTTTATAACAGCAACAGATGGCAATCATGGTCGAGGTGTAGCTTGGGCAGCTAAACAATTAGGGCAAAAGGCAGTTGTTTATATGCCTAAAGGTTCTGCACAGAGCAGGCTGGAAAATATTAGAGCAGAAGGAGCAGAAGCTTCTATTCAAGATATGAATTATGATGACGCAGTAAGACTGGCTAATAAACATGCCGAAGAATATGGCTGGGTAATAGTTCAGGACACTGCCTGGGAAGGTTATGAAGACATCCCAACTTGGATAATGCAAGGGTATGGGACAATAATAGCTGAGGCTATAGAACAAATAAACGCCCAAGGTATTGATAAACCAACCCATGTATTTTTACAGGCTGGGGTTGGCTCCTTTGCAGGTAGCCTTTTAGGCTATTTGGTTTCGAGGTTTGGAGAAAAAAGACCTATCATAGCTATTGTCGAACCCCATGAAGCAGCCTGTATTTACAAATCTGCCTTAGCAGGAGATGGTAAACCCCATGCCGTAGCTAGTGATTTAAAAACTATCATGGCCGGCTTAGCCTGTGGAGAACCTAATACTATTTCCTGGGAGATATTAAGAGATTATGCTGATATGTTTTTTTCTTGTCCAGATTCCGTTGCAGCTAGGGGCATGAGGATATTAGCAAGTCCAATTGCCGATGATCCTGGTGTAATTTCCGGTGAATCGGGAGCAGTAGGCTTAGGCTTATTAAGTATACTTTCTGATAATGGGAATTTAAAAGAAGCAGCTGAAAAATTGCAGATTGATAAGGATTCCAAGATATTACTAATTAGTACTGAGGGGGATACAGACCCCGTAAGGTATCAAGAAATTGTCAGCGATGGGGCATATCCGTATGTAAGTGACGCGCCCACGGGCTCACGTGCCCACGCATAAGCGCTTAGAGTGCTGCATTTTCGCCCGCAACAAACCCGGAGGACCATGCCCATTGAAGATTAAAGCCACCACACTGCCCATCAATATCAATTATTTCACCGGCAAAAAACAAACCCTTAATAATCTCAGATTCCATTGTATTCTGATTAATCTCATTTGTATTGATGCCGCCGGCAGTCACCTGGGCACTAGGCCAGCTTTTTGTTCCTCTGACCTTAAATCTCCAATCTGTTAGCATATTAACAATACTATCAAGCTCCCTGCTCGAAAGCCTTGCTGCAGGGCATTTTAAATCCTTGATTCCTGCTTCTTTTAAAAGAACAGGTATTAATCGTTTGTTAATCAGACCGACCAAGCTAAACTCAATAGTTTTTCTAGGCCCGTTTTGCAAACGTGTTGTTAAAATCTTTTTTAGGTCTTCTTTAGTCATTGTATCTATGACGGATATTTTTAGAATTACTTCCTGGTTTTTATGCAGCAATTCCCCTGCTTTACGGCTGATTTGGAGGATTGGGGGACCTGAGACACCATAATTTGCAAAGAGGATATCTCCTCGGTCATGGCTCACAGTCTTATTAATATGTAAGATTTCTGCAGTTCCTACAATCTTAACCCCCTCAATACGCTTGAAAAACTGTCCTTCTAGCTTAAGTTGAACAAGACCTGGAAAGATATCAATGATACTATGTCCTAGGTTTTTGGCTAGCTCAAATCCGTTTCCATCGGAACCGGTTGAGGGCATGGCTTTACCGCCAGCCGCTATGATAACTCTATCCCCTTCTAGTGAATCGCCATTTTCTAATTGTACGAGGAAAGCATCGTTATTTTTAACAATATTTTGGACAAAAGCTTGGCAAATTATATTAATACCTGCTTCTTCAAGTTCGTATAAAAAAACATCCAAGAAGCTGGAGGCTTGATCTGACATAGGATAAGCTTTACCAAGGTCCTCTACCTTATGGGCAATTCCCAGCTTCTCAAAAAAGCTGATTGTTTCCATCGGACAAAAGCTTGTTAATACACTGTTGGCAAATTTGGGATTAGTACCGTTAAAGCAGGAAATATCTGCATTTATATTAGTAAAATTACACCGGCCGTTTCCGGTCACTAACAATTTTTTACCTATTCTAGGGTTTCGCTCTAGAATTGTCACATGGGCCCCTTTTCTTCTTGCCGAAAGGGCAGCTAACATACCGGAGGCTCCGCCACCCACAATAATTACATGGTTTTTTGTTGTATCCATATCTTTTTTACCTCAACATATTTTAGTTAGATATATTATATTATCAGCCCTTAGTTTTAAACTATTCGTCCTTATAATCCCAAGTTACATAAATAACCTTGTTTTCTTTCTTATGTGCTCGTGCTAATTCACAATGGCGTAAGACGGCAAATTCCCTGCGTAAGTCTGTTTCTGAAATCTGCAATCCCTGCAATATTTCCTGCAAAGATGCACCCTTCTTAGTATCCAAAAAGTTATAAATTGCTTTTTGCCTTTCTGTTAGTCCATCGGTACCTTGCTGTCCCTGTTGTTTTCGTGTATTAGTGGCAATTCTTACCGCCCAAACGTCACAAGCTTGTGGACCCTTATGGCTCGCAATTGCACAGTCTTCACAGACTTCCTGTCCATTAACCTGATACATATCTTCCTTGTCTACTATTTCGCCACATTTAGTGCATGCTGGCATACTCACAACCTCCTAATATCTGGTGTTATTATTATCTAAATATAATTTCTCTGTACTTATACAAATATCCTGCTTTCCTAAGGCTCTAATCAGTCATCCCTAAAGACCCACTTGAACAAGCTAGTGTAGTATCGACGGAATATTTTGGTAATAAAATGAATTAATGTTAAAATACGCAAGAAATGACATATTTCTAAAGGCGTGTGAGTTATAATGTAAACAGAAGTTTAGTCTTTGTCCGGTCTTCGTGGGGGTGTTCTGGTGTCGCCCAATACTGATGTGTTTATTGATATGGTTTTTCTTATAAATTTTACTATGGACTTTTTTATTTTATGGGCGGCAGCTAGATTAGGAAGGTTAGCTACAACTTTTAAGCGTCTGTTGTTGGGTGCTTTTATTGGTGCCCTATATGCTGTGCTTGTATTTGTACCTAGTTTACCCTTTATCACAACATTCCTGGTCAAAGTTCTTTGTTCCCTAGTTATGGTTTTTGCTGCTTTCGGATTTTATAATTTTAGGCGGTTTTTAAAATCTGCCGCCTATTTTTATTTAGTTTCTTTTGTCATGGGCGGAGCAGTTTTGGGTTCTATGTATCTTTTTGATGATAGTCTATTTATTCTTGAAACCTGGAATGGTATTGCGGTTAATGTGATTAATTTTAAAACCGCCTGGTTGCTGGCAGGATTAATTATTGCCCTAATAATAGGTTTATGGGGGGCTAGTTATATTCGTCGCAATTTACAGCAGGGTCCATGGATGGTTAAGGCTTACCTGGAATTGTTTGGTCAAATAATCGAAACAGATGCTTTAGTAGATACAGGGAACCAACTCACTGACCCAATTAGTAAGGACCCAGTAATGGTAGTAGAAATTAAAAAACTGGCTTCAGTACTACCGCCTCAATTAGTTGCTATGTTTAATAAAAAAGATATTCCTTCTCTAAATGAGCAAATAGAAACCTTAACGGATTCTAAGTGGAGTACTAGGGTCAGACTTATACCGTTCTCTTCTTTAGGAAATCAGAATGGTATGTTATTAGGCATCAAGCCGGAGAAAGTTCTTATTCAAGATGGTGATAAAACATACTGTAACACCAAGGTGGTATTAGGAATCTACCATAGGAAATTGTGTCCACAGGGTACGTATCAAGCTTTGGTACATCCTGATATGCTTGCAGAATAACCAATTATCTTAGGAGGTGGACAAATATGATTCAGGAAGGTCAACTAATTAAAATTAAATTTAGCTTTAAGCTGGCATTAGTCAGATTATTAGAAAAGTTAGGGCTTTCTGAGGATATTTTTTATGTCGGCAGTAGTGAGGCATTGCCCCCTCCGCTAAGTCAGGATGAAGAGGGAGTTTTGCTGGAAAAACTAGAGGCAGGCGACAAAAAGGTTAAGACAACTCTAATAGAAAGAAATCTAAGGTTGGTTGTCTATATTGCACGCAAATTTGAAAACACAGGAATAGGTATTGAAGATTTAGTTTCTATTGGAACAATAGGTTTAATTAAAGCTGTTAATACCTTTGATCCTTCTAAACGGATAAAATTGGCTACTTATGCCTCGAGATGTATAGAAAACGAGATTCTGATGCACTTGCGCAGGAGTAATAAAACCAAATCAGAAGTAAGTTTTGATGAACCTCTTAATATAGATTGGGATGGTAATGAGCTTTTGCTTTCTGATGTGTTAGGCACGGATAATGATATTATTTATAAATCTTTAGAAGAGGATATAGATAAGAAGCTTTTACATACTGCAATGAAAAAGCTTAATCCCAGAGAAAAAAAGATTATGGAATTAAGATTTGGCCTAAAGGGTGGTCAAGAGAGAACCCAAAAGGAAGTAGCAGATTTTTTAGGTATATCCCAATCCTATATTTCCCGTTTAGAAAAACGGATAATCAAACGCTTAAAAAAGGAAATACAGCGAATGGAATGATTGGAAGTTAGAAGTATATTGAGGATAGAAGTAGGGGCGCGCATTGCGCGTCTGTTTTTGTTATAAAAGACGAAATATCGAATTAACTGAGCCTAGCTCAGTTTTTTAAATGTTGAAAAGGTTTATCTTTTTGTAGTGAAATTTACAAATCTCTGAATGGAAACACTTTATAAATACCAACCATTTTTATCCTTTTCTTAGAATAAACCCCCTGTTCCAAGGTAATAATTAAAGTAAGCCTGAAGTCAGGGGGGGTAAATTAGATTGATAATTAATAAAGTTGAAATCTGTGGAGTAGATACTGCTAAATTACCCGTTTTAAACAATACTAAGATGCGAGAGTTATTTAAAAAGCTGCAGGCAGGAGATGAAGAATCGAGGGAAAAACTGATTCAGGGTAACTTGCGTTTGGTATTAAGTGTTATCCAAAGGTTCACTAATAGGGGAGAATATGTAGATGATCTTTTTCAGGTTGGTTGTATTGGCTTGATGAAAGCTATTGATAACTTCGATTTAGGCCAAAATGTTAAATTTTCAACCTATGCTGTACCTATGATAATTGGTGAGATCAGAAGGTATTTAAGGGATAATAACCCGATAAGGGTTAGTCGTTCTTTACGCGATATTGCCTATAAAGCTCTTCAGGTTCGGGATTCCCTTGTAAATAGGTACTCAAAGGAGCCTACCATTACTGAAATAGCTAATGAATTAAAGCTACCCAGGGAAGAAATAGTATTTGCACTAGATGCTATCCAAGAGCCTGTATCACTATTTGAACCAATTTACCATGACGGCGGCGATCCCATTTTTGTTATGGACCAGGTGGGTGATGATAAAAATACTGATTTTAACTGGTTAGAAAGTATTGCTGTAAAAGAAGCTCTTCGTAAGCTAAACGAAAGAGAACGGTTAATTTTAACCTTAAGATTTTTTGACGGCAAAACTCAAATGGAAGTAGCTGATGAAATAGGTATATCTCAAGCTCAGGTCAGTCGTTTAGAAAAGGCAGCCCTCAGCCATATGAAAAAGCATATCTAAAAGAGGGTGTTATAAGTGTTAAAAAAGCTACTATTTCTAATAGCTTTAATTTTTGTTTTTGCTATTCAACCCATGGTTCAAGCAGAAGAAAATAAAATAATTCGATTGCATGTTCTAGCGAATTCTGATGAATATCAGGATCAGAAATTGAAGCTTGAAATTAGGAATTTAATATTAAGTGAACTAAACCTATTACAGAAAATAGGTACTGTTGAAGAAGCAATGAAATATCTAGAGCAGAATTGTAAGACACTACAACCTAAATTAGAAAAAAAAATAAATGAAAAAGGATATAGTTATTCCATCCAATTAGAACTAGTGGAGTCCGATTTTCCTACCCGCAAATATAAAGAAATAGTGTTGCCAGCAGGAAAATACTTAGCCTTAAAAGTAATAATTGGTGAAGGTAAAGGTGCTAATTGGTGGTGTGTTTTATTTCCACCTATCTGTCACGGTGACTGGGTTCAAGAACAACGAAGCAGGAAAGTGGAAGATGTGGAGACTATGCCCGTAATAACTAACATAAAGGATTCAGAAAAAATAATAATAAAAGAATTTTGGCAGGAATATATAGAGGTTCTGTTAAAGGTATGGACTTTTTCTAAATCGCCGAAAGGCGATTTTAATTTTTTGTCATGAAAGGGACATTTATTAAATATAAATATATTGTCCACCAGTAAGGAGGGGTTTTTATGCTGGCCAAGGTATCTGATTTACAAGAAAGAGAAATTATTAATGTTATTGACGGAAGGCGACTTGGTCCAATTAAGGATATTGATATTGATGTAGAGACAGGAAGAATTACAGCATTAATCCTTCCTGGTAATGGTAGGTTTTTTAACATTTTTGGGAGACGGGAAGATTATGTAGTACCCTGGGAAAAAATAGTTCGTATTGGGGTTGATGTAATTTTAGTTGAGGCTCAGCAGTTTCCTGAAATGCCTCGTAAAGAGCGAACGGAAGAGTGGATTAGATGAATCGACTATGGACAATCGACTATCGTCTATCAACGTAAAAAAACGGGCAATGCCACGGCAATGTCCGTTTTCCTTTTGGAAATAATTGGTTTGACATACTAGATATAGTTGGTTAGAATATAAATTAGCACTAGATATAGTGGTTGTTGGGGCGGAAAATAATCATAACTACTATATTCGATATATCCGAATAAAACCCTTTAAAAAAGGGGACGGGAGTGAAGAAAATGCGCTGTCCTTTTTGTGGATTTTATGAAAGCAAAGTATTGGATACCCGATCAGCTGATGATGGTAACTACATCCGGCGGCGTAGAGAGTGTGTTGATTGCACTAAAAGATTTACTACTTATGAAAAGATTGAAGATGTACCATTAGTCGTTGTGAAAAAAGACGGTAAAAGACAGGTGTTTGATTCTACTAAAATATTAAATGGTTTGATTAGAGCTTGTGAAAAAAGACCGGTAGCACTGAAGGAGTTAGAAATCGTTACAGAAGAAATTGAACGGGATTTAAAAAACAAGCTAGAGCGGGAAGTTAACTCATCTTTAATTGGTGAGTTGGTTATGGACAAGCTGAAGAAGCTTGATGAGGTAGCTTATGTTAGATTTGCCTCAGTTTACCGAGAGTTTAAAGATATCAGTACTTTTTTAAAAGAAATTGAAGGTTTATTGAGGACTAGTAATAGGAGGGAATAAGATGTTTACAGGTGTTCGCAAGAGAGATGGGCGAGAGGTAGTCTTTGAGGAAGGGAAAATTACTGAGGCTATTTTTAAAGCCGCCCAATCGGTCGGTGGTGAGGATAAACAGACCGCCTTGGAATTAACTATTGATGTGCTGCGTTTTTTAAAAAATCGCTTTAATGGTCATGTCTTTACAGTTGAGGATGTTCAGGATATTGTAGAAAAAATTCTTATCGAAAAAGGTCATGCCAAAACAGCTAAAGCCTATATATTATACCGTGATAAGCGAACAAGAATTAGAGAAACCCGTTCAGAAATGATGGATGCTGTTGCTCTTATTTTACGGGAGACAAGTAGAGAAAATGCTAATGTTGGCAACTCACCATCTGCTAAAATACTGCAAATATCTGAAGTAGCTTCAAAAGAATACTATCTAAAGCGGGTTATTCCACAGGAACAAACGGAGGCACATATTAACGGTGATTTCTATATTCATGACTTAGCCTGGTACGGAAAAACAACAACCTGTTTACAAATACCTTTACATAAATTATTAGAAGAAGGCTTTAATAACGGACATGGCTATATTAGATCACCTAAGAGCATAAAAACTGCCGCTGCTCTATCTGCTATAATCTTACAGAGTAATCAGAATGACCACCATGGTGGCCAGTCCTTTGGATTTTTTGACCGGGATATGGGAGTATATGTTGAGAAAGAATTTGAGCGGCAAGAGAAAATATTGCGAGGATCATTAGAGAAACTAGAAGTCCAAGTTGATGAAGAAAAAATTGCTGAGTTAATCCAAGAACGGGTAGAGGAAGAAGTGTTCCAGGCTATGGAGGGTTTTGTATATAATTTAAATACTATGCATAGCAGAGCCGGGGCTCAGGTGCCTTTTTCCTCTATTAACTTAGGAACTGATACAACCCGAGGCGGGCGAATGATTACCGAGCAGCTTCTAAAGGCTTATGAAAAAGGATTGGGCAAAGGGGAAGCCCCCATTTTCCCTAATATCTGTTTTAAAATTAAAGAGGGTATAAATTATTACAAGGAAGATCCAAATTATGATTTGTTTAAATTAAGCATGCAGGTTGCCTGTAAAAGGTTATTCCCCAACTTTTCCTTCCAGGACGCCAGCTTTAACACAGTATTTGAAGATGAAGTAGCTTATATGGGCTGCAGGACCAGGGTTATGGCTAATATAAACGGTCCTGAAGTTACTGATGGAAGGGGAAATTTATCCTTCACTACAATAAACCTACCACGTCTAGGAATTAAAGCCGATGGTGATTTGTCTGTGTTTTGGAGCAGCTTAGATAAGATAGTAGACTTAACCATCAAACAGCTGTTAACTAGATATGATTTTCAAAAACGTTTAAAAGTAAAAGATTTTCCGTTTTTAATGGGGCAAAAGCTTCATTTAGACAGTGAGGATTTAGGTCCTGAAGATACTATTGAAAAAGCTATTAAACATGATACTTTGAGTATCGGATTTATTGGCCTAGCTGAAGCGTTGATTGCCTTAACGGGTAAACACCATGGGGAAAGTCAGGAGTCCCAAGGGCTAGGTCTTTCCATCATAAACCATTTGAGACGCAAATGCGATGAAGCCTCCAAGAAATACAGTTTAAACTTTAGCTTACTAGCAACTCCCGCCGAAGGGTTGAGTGGAAAATTTGTCGCTAAGGATACAGAAGTATTTGGGGAGATCCAGGGAATTACCGATAAAGAATGGTATACGAATTCCTTTCATATTCCCGTTGACTTCAAGATAGGTGCTATCCAAAAGATCAATATTGAAGGGTCCTATCACAAGCTTTGTAATGCCGGGCATATATCCTATGTAGAATTACCATCAGCACCTACCAATAACATAGAGGCATTTGAGAGTATTATTCAGGCAATGTATGAAGCAGATATGGGTTATGCAGCTGTAAACTTCCCGGTAGATATTTGTAAGGAATGCGGCTTTAATGGTGTAATTGATACTGAGGTTTGTCCTGCCTGTGGTACCAGTGGAAGAATAAGCAGGATTAGAAGGATTACCGGTTATCTTTCCACCTTAGAGATGTTTAATGATGCTAAAAAGGCAGAAGAGAAAAACCGTGTCAATCATATGGAAATTTAATAAAGTGGCTAGTGGCTAGATATTAGTGGCTAGAAAAGACATTCAAAGTAACTAAAACTAACAGCTAACAACTAGTAACTAGCCACTTTTTATTGTCGAGGTGTATGTCAATGGTTAGATATGCTGATATTATGTCTGATTCTATAGTAGACGGACCAGGGATAAGGGTTGTGGCTTTCCTGCAGGGATGTCCAAGAATATGTGAGGGGTGTCATAACCCCTCTTTGCTTCCTATAGAAGGTGGGATAGAAGTGACAGAAAATGAATTAGCTAAAATGCTTTTGAAAAAGCTAACCGCTAAGCATGCTGGTCTTTCTTTCTCTGGTGGGGATCCTTTAATGCAGCCGGAAGCATTATATAAAGTTATTTCTTTTATCCGCAATCGTCGGCCCGATGTAAATATCTGGCTATATTCCGGTTATACCTTTGAAGAAGTTAAAGATTTACCGGTTATGAGCTTAATTGATGTTTTGGTAGACGGTCCCTTTATTTTAAAGGAAAAGGATATTTCCCTTGTTTTTAAGGGTTCCCGTAATCAAAGGATTATTGATGTACCTAATTCCCTTGCTACAGGACAAATAGCGGAGATTTTAACAAAAAAATATGCTGCAAACATATAATAAATTTAAAAAAAGCTCTATTTAATAGAGCTTTTTTTAAATTGCATATAGAGCAGAATCTTAATAAATATCAGAAAATTAACAATATATTAGTTGACTCAGAAAATTCAAACGTGGTAAGATGTAAATAGAAATTTGTATATACAACATAACAACTACTAATCAATCATACCCTATCAAGTTGTAAAAATAAATGAAGGAAGGGAGGTAAATACATCAAAAAAAAAGCTAGGTTGAGCATAAAATTTATTTAATTTTCAACACACAAAATGGAGGTTTGCGAGCATGTTGATTATCGGAGAAAAGCTAAACAGCGCAATACCCAGTGTGCGTCAAATTATTAATGATAAAGATGTTGCCGCTGTTCAGAATCTGGCCCTAAAGCAAGTGGAGGGTGGAGCTAATTACTTAGATTTAAATACAGCACAATGTAATGAGGACGCTGATATGGAGTGGCTCATTCAAAATGTTCAAGAAGTTACAGATATACCCTTATGTATTGATAGCATTTCTGCTCAGACCGTTGAGAGAGGTCTTACTTGTATTAAGGGTGATAAAAGTAAGGTTATGATAAATTCTATTTCACTAGAAAAAGACCGTATTGAGGGTATCCTGCCACTTGTTATTAAACACCAGTGTCCGGTAATTGGTTTAACAACTGATGATAATGGCATTCCTAAAACTGCTGAACAAAGAATTGCAATTACTAAACGTCTTATTGAAGTCCTATCAAAGGAAAATTATGACTTAAATAAACTCTATATTGATCCTTTAGTTCTACCCCTTGCAGTAGATTCCAACAATGCTACTATGTTTTTCCAATGCTTAACTGATATCAAAAGATTATTTAATGTTAAAACAGTATCTGGTTTAAGTAACATTTCATACACCATGCCAAAAAGAAAAATTATTAATCGGCACTTTTTAGCTATATGTATGGCTTTTGGTATGGATGCTGCTATCCTTGATCCTATTGATAGAAAAATCATGACATCAGTTACTGCTGCTAACTTACTTATAGGTCAGGATAAGTTTGGCAGAAACTATTTAAAAGCTTTTCGCAATGAGACCTTAGAGGATTAGCTTGGGAGTAAGGCGACTAAAGGGAATAAGCCACAAAGTGGAAAAAAGGAGGAAAAACTATGAATGAAAAGGTAGCAAAACTCTATCAAGAAAGACTAAATCGTTACATGACTGCTTTAGATTGTGGTAAGCCGGATAAGGTGCCTGTTAGTTTTGGTATCGGTGACTGGATAGTAAAACATACTGAAAATAATTTCCAAGAGATTTTTTATGATTGGGAAAAAAGTATCAAAGCAGTAGACGACATACTGCCGGAATTTGATGTAGATGTTTTCGGTGGTGGTCCAACATTATGGTGGCCGCCAATGTGGGATGCTATAGGCTCTAAACTTTACAAGTTTCCTGGTATGGGCTTAGATGAAAACTCTACTTTCCAGTTTGTAGAAGAAGAATATATGAAAGCAGAGGATTACGATGCTTTTATTGCCAATCCTACCGAGTGGATTGCTACTACCTATTTACCCAGAATTAGTACTGAATTTGAAAATCCTAGTTCCCTTAGGGGTATATCAGCTTTAATACGGAGTTCGGTAGCTTTTGCAGAATACAATAATTATATGGGTGCATCATGGGGTAAATGGACTGTGGAGCATGGTGTTGTTGGACAATTTACAGGGATGACAAAAGCTCCTTTTGATACATTAGGTGATGCATTAAGATCTATGAAAGGCATTCTTCTTGACCTCCGCCGCCGGCCGGAAAAGGTCGCGGCTGCTTGTGAAGTTATTGTTCCCCATAATATCAATTATGCTTTATCGGGTGCAGGAGCAGATACGCGCTTCCCTTGTTTTGCACCACTGCATAGGGGATCATATCCATTCCTCAATCCTTATCAATGGGAAAATTATTATTGGCCATCATTTAAAGCTGTAATTGAAGGATTATGGGCCAAAGGGAAAAGAACATATTTCTATGCAGAAGGGGATTGGACTCCATATCTTGAGAAGATTGCTGAGTTGCCCGATAAAAGCATTGTGTTTGATATTGATTTGACAGATGCGAAAAAAGCTAAAGAAATTCTCGGCGGCAGATTCTGTCTCATCGGTGGAATGCCTACTACATTATTAACCTATGGAACACCGGAAAAAGTTAAAGAGCAAGTTAAGAGGTCAATTGATGAATTAGCCGGTGATGGTGGCTTTATCCTTGGTGCAGGTGGAGTAGTAATGGGTGATGCAAAAAAAGAAAATATTATGGCTATGCTTGAAGCTGCTAGAGAATATGGTACTTATTAAATAAAGGAGGGATAATCAATGAGTGAAAAGGAAAAAAAATTCGTTCCAGAACCTGGTACTTGTACGCCTTGGAAGGTTAAAATGGAAGAATTAGGCGGTATTCCCGGTAATGAGGAAATAGTAAAAAAGGATTGGGAAAGATTAGATGAAACGGCATATAATTTTCTTTGGTTTTGGGTGCATCGGTAGGTAAAAACTATTTTTTACGAAGGAGTGAAGATAATGCTAACAGATACTTTAGCAAAAGCAATTTTGGATTTAGAAGAAGAACAAGTAATAGTGCTGGTTAAAGAACGTTTAGCAAAAGGTGATTCTCCTCTTGATATCGTTGAATCCTTACAAAAGGGGATGTCAGAGGTTGGTAAATTATTTGAAACAGGTGAGTTTTTTTTAAGTGAGCTAGTAATGTGCGGCGAAATTATGAAGGATGCCATGGAGGTTTTAGAACCACATTTAATAGATTCTGTTTCAGGAAATAAAGGAAATATCGTAGTAGGCACTGTTAAAGGGGATATCCATGATTTGGGTAAGAATATAGTTGTTATGCTTTTAAAAGGTGCTGGTTACAATGTTATTGATTTAGGGGTAGATGTACCTATCGAAAATTTCGTTGAGGCCGCAAAAGAGTCTAAGGCCCCTCTCATTGGAATAAGTGTTCTTCTAACTGGATGCCAAGAAGCGATGAAGAAAACAATCGATGCTATAAGAGCAGAAGGACTTAATACAAAGGTCATTATTGGAGGAAACTATATTGACGAGCTTGTTAGAGAATATGTTGGTGCCGACTATTTTGCCAACAATGCCAGTGATGGATTAAGGGTTGCCAAACAAATATTTAGTTAATTTAATTATAAATAGAGGCCATATTGGCCTCTATTTATCCATTGCAGAAATTTAAAGGAGCTGTTTTAGGAGATGGATGATAGCATAAAGGCCGAGATGCACCCTTATCGTTGGGTGATTTTAAGTATTATGTGGTTAACAACATTTGTGGGCGTAGTGCCTCAGTTTCAAATTTCAGCGTTAGCCTATAGAATTATCCCTGAGCTTAATTTGACGGCAGGACAATTTTCACTAATTTTGACAGCACCTATGCTTCCTGCAGTAATATTTAGCCTTGCGGCAGGAGCCCTAGCTGATAGATTTGGTGTAAAAAAGGTTGTTGCCGTTGGCTTTGTTTTTTCTATTATAGGTGTATATTTTAGGTATGCAGCAAATAGTTTTTTGGAATTATTTATATTAATGTTTCTATCTGGTATAAGTATAACTCTTTTAAATGCTAATGCAGCAAAGCTTATAGGGGCTTGGTTCCCCAAAGAACAGATAGGTTCGGCTATGGGACTTTACTTTACTGCCGCCGGCGTTGGAATTACAGTAAGTTTATCGACATCTGCATTATTTCCTACAGCTAAGAGTGCATATGTAACGGCAGGTTATATTATGATTGTTGTATGGATAATCTGGATGTTATTTATAAAGGTCAAGCCCCAAGGTGCACCTGACTTTCCTGTAATGCCGGTTCTTAAGTATGTTGGCGTTGCAGCTAGAAGCTCGAGATTGTGGTTGGTGGGTATAGCTTTAATGTTTGTAATGGCAACCAATATGGCGTTTTCAGGCTTCCTTCCTAATGCTCTCCATGAAGCAAAAGGAATGGACCCTGTTGCAGCAGGATTTATGGCCTCGCTTTTTTCTATTGGAACAATTTTTGGTAGTGTTTTCCTTCCCTTTTTGTCGGACCGTATAGGTAAAATTAAACCTTTTTTAAGCCCGGTAGCATTTTTTGGCGGAGTTATTATGTACTTATCTTGGATAGCCCCCTTAGGGCTTAATATGGTTCTTTTAGTTTTTGTTGGTATTCTTGTTGGAGGATGTCTGCCTCTTTTATTATCGTTTCCAATGCTTTTGCCAGAAATAGGGCCGATATATGCCGGAACTGCCGGTGGACTTATTGCAACTTTACAGCTATTTGGAGCAGTCTTTATTCCATCCTTTATTCTCGCACCTTTAGCTGGTCAAAATTATACCTTGCTATTTATGTTATGCAGTCTCTGTTTTTTAATTATGGGTGGTATTTCCCTATATCTTCCTGAACTTGGCTCCAAAGCTAGGGCAAAGGATGCATTAAGTATGGTAAAGAAATCTTAAATTAAGACAGACTCATGAGAGAGGTGGTTTTTTGCAAACAGTATTTATTGGTTGTCGCACAATTGAGGATGAAATTAATGCTGTTGTTGGGGTATTGCCAACATGTAGTTCAATCTTTTGGATCGAATCCGGTCTCCACAACTACCCTTTGAAGCTAAAGGATAGAATTCAAGAAGAAATTGACAAAATTACTGAAACAGTGTCCAAGGTAGAAAATATTGTCTTGCTTTTTGGTTACTGTGGTAACTGTATAGACGGTTTGTGTTCGCCGAAGGCTCAGTTGGTAGTGCCAAAGGTGGAAGATTGCATTTCCCTTCTAATTGGAGGGGATCAGGCTAGGCTTGATTTAAGCTCTAAGACCCACGCTTATTATCTGACTGACGGTTGGCTACGTTACGAAAATAATATTTATTATGAGTATGACCAATGTATAAAAAAATATGGACCGGCTAAGGCAAAAAGAATTTTTAACGTCATGCTTAATAATTATTCTGCCCTTAACTTTATTAATACAGGAACCTATGATATCAATAAAACAATGGATATTACCGCTGATTTGGCACAAAGTCTAAACCTTGAACAAAAAATTGTTCCGGGAACTCTAAACCTGATTGCAAAAGCTTTAAATGGAGATTGGGACGAAGGTTTTCTTAAAGTACCTGCGGGAGTAGCTGTAAAACTAAATAATTTTGAGTTAAAATGTCCTAATCAATTTTAAAGGTTGGTTAGATAAAATGGTTTGGTTGTTATTAAACAATAGAAAGGAGGCAGACAATTGATCAAGGTGCAATTTTTGCCTGTAAATAAAACTGTGGAAGTTCCTGCAGGTAAAAGTATACTAGAAGCAGCGAGAATTGCAGGGATACAGATAGAAAGTACTTGCGGTGGTAGGGGAACTTGTGGTAAGTGTAAAGTAGCAAAGAGGTCTTCTAACGTCGAGGAATCTACTATTGAATGGGTTTTAGCATGCCAATATAATTTAAAAGAAGAAACCGTTGTTTTTCTGGAAGAAAAAAAGGAGGTTTCCCAACGCAAAACCAGCTTAGACCAAATGAAGAAAATAGAGTTAGAGCCTAGTATCAAGAAATACGTTCTTCATATCCCAAAGCCAAGCTTAGAAAACCCCGTGCCTGACTGGGAAAGGCTTGAAGCCCTCTTACCTGATTCAAAAATTACCTTTAAGCGTTCACTAGCCGTTTCTTTACCAAGGATTTTACGGGACAACAACCATAAAGTAACGGTAGCTATGGATTCTAAGGTGCCTATAGCAGTAGAGCCGGGAGATACTAGTAACCGCTGTTTTGGTTTAGCAATTGATATCGGGACAACAACCATTGTAGCTCATTTAATTAATCTAATAAATGGGCAAGTAATTGCCAGTCAAGGAATGACAAATCCCCAAAATATATTTGGTGCAGATGTTATTTCCAGGATTACCCATGCAAGCCAAGGCCACAGCCAACTAGAAGAACTTCAAAAAAGGGTTATCGATGGCTTAAATACACTAATTACTGAATTAAGTGAAGCATATGTTGTAGGTTTAGAAGAAATATATCAAGCAGTAGTCGTAGGCAATACAACTATGTCCCATTTATTCTTAGGAATTGATCCTACCTACCTGGCACCTGCTCCATTTACTCCCGTTTTTCAACAGGAAGTTGAAGTAGAAGCCTGGGAATTAGGACTGGCAATGCTTAGTACTGGGATAGTTATTGTTTTACCTAATGTTGCCGGCTATGTTGGTTCTGATACCGTGGGGGTAATGATCTCTGCAGAAGTTGATAGCCTCAAAGGTATTAATCTAATAATAGATATTGGAACAAATGGGGAAATAATTCTTGCTGGTAAAGGAAAGATATTAACTTGTTCAACGGCAGCTGGACCGGCCTTTGAAGGAGCAGAAATTAAATTTGGAATGCGAGCCTCAGGCGGAGCAATTGAGGAAGTAAGGATTTCAGATGATGTAGAATTAGAGATCATTGCCGGTGATCAGGCTCAGGGAATCTGCGGATCAGGTTTAATTGATGCTGTAGCTGAAATGGTCCGAGTGGGTGTTATTGATGCGTCAGGACGTTTTCAGCACAGGGCTGACCAGCTGGAAAAGCTTCCACCCCTTATTGCTAGTCGTGTGCGGAGCAGTAATGGTCAATCAGAGTTTGTCCTGGTTTGGGCAAAAGATACAGTTATCGGCGAGGATATAGTCCTCACTCAAAAAGATATTAGGGAACTACAGTTAGCCAAAGGTGCAATTGCTGCCGGTACGAAGATACTCTTAAAGGAGATGGGTGTTAAATTTACTCAACTCAATAAGGTCATGCTGGCCGGTGCTTTTGGGAACTTTATTAAAAAAGAAAGTGCCTTAAGAATGGGGTTATTACCTCCAATACCCATAGAAGACATTATCACCATTGGTAATGCTGCAAGTGAAGGGGCTAAAATGGTGCTCTTATCTACTAAGGAGAAAATTCGGGCAGTGAAGTTAGCCAAGAAAGCGGAGCATATTGAACTTTCCAACCAAAAAGGCTTTCAGGAAGAATTTATTAAATCGCTGTCACTTGGAATTAATTTCTAGAAAGACTGTCTTTTAATCTAAAATAAACTAACGAGATGGTGTTTGAACTATGTATGAAGAAAATTCAATAGATAAAAACTCAGTGATTCCTATATATTACCAGTTAGCTAAACTTTTTGAAGGAAAAATACAAAGAGGGGAGCTTAAACCAGGTGAGTCAATGCCCACTGAGATGAAAATTGTTGCTGATTTTGGGGTAAGCCGCATGACGGTGCGTAAAGCTATCGCTGAATTGGTAGCTAAGGGGATGGTTCATGCTCAACAGGGTAAAGGAACCTTTGTTAGCAATCCTAAGCTTGATAATGTAGTTTTTGAACTAAATAACTTTGACCAAGAGATAAGGCAAAGGGGATTTGAGTACAAAACAACTCTAATTGAAGCAAAAATAATAAAGGCTGACGAAAGACTTAGAAAAATATTTAAAATAGATGATCATAATTTTAGGCTTCTATATTTCCGTTCAGTAATATCTGCAGAAGATGAAAAATTAGCTTATGAAGTGAAATATACTATTTATACCAAAAGTAAACCAATTCTTGAATTTGAGCTACAGGACCCGAATTTGCCATATTTAATAACTGCTAACAGCGATTATTTACCCATGAGTTCGAAGAAAGTATTGCAAGCAGCTGTATCCGCAAAAGAAGATGCCTCCATTCTTAGTATAGGTTTAAATACACCACTTTTAGTAGTAGAACAGACAATCTATGACGGACAGTTAAAGCCTGTGGGATGGAGTAAGTCAGTTTACCGTGGGGATCGGTATAAGTTGACCAGCAATGATGGTTGGTATAAAGAAGAGTAGGGGAAACTGGAGGTTTTGTAATTGAAAGATGAACTTCTCAAAGCTTTGGTAAACCTGGACGAAGAAGAAGCCCTTTCCCTTGTCGAAAAACAAATAAAGGAAGGGCAAACACCTTTAGAAATAGTGGAGATTTGTAAAAATGGTGTGGAAATTGTAGGGAAAAGATATAGTGAAGGACTTTATTTTTTGGCTGACCTGATTATGGCAGAAGAAATTCTTAAGGGCATTATGAGAATTGTTGAGCCCTATCTTTCAGTTGATGTGCCAATAAATGATATTTCTATTGTCTTTGGTACTATTGAAGGTGATATTCATGACCTAGGTAAGAACATAATGATTTATTTATTGCGTTCTTCTGGGTTTCAGGTTCATGACTTAGGTGTTGATGTTTCACCGGAGAAATTTGTACAGGCAGTAAGTGAAACCGGTGCTCCGATATTGGGAATAAGTGTTTTACTATCTTTTTGCGTAGGATCAATAAAAAAGGTAGTTGATCTTCTGGAAGAAGCTGGCTTAAGACAACAGGTAAAAGTGGTTATTGGCGGTTATCCGGTAAACCAAACTGTGAAAGAATACACAGGTGCTGATTATTATGCAACAGATGTTACAAATGCCATAGAAATTTGTCGTCAAATAATTAAAGAATAACTATAGTTGTATGTGGAAATCATAAAGTGCTAAATATAAAAATTGCATAGAAAGAAGGAGAGGGTAGGCTATTAGCTTGTTCTCTTTTTTTGTTTATTGTAACTTTTTAAAATATATATAGTCTATAATTGTGAAGGACGGCAAAAAACACCTATCTTGATTATGTCCGAGCTAAAAATAAGGAAGTAGGAATTGATAATTTAGAGCATTTTGCCAAGGATTTAGTAGATAAGGGCATGGGTCCTGAGGATATAGGGCAAGATCATACCTTGATGTTTGAAGGGAAGTATATAAAGTGGATATGATAAGACCAGTGGAAAAGTGAGAGAGTGGAATAGTGGAATAGTGGAAAACATAATATTTAACCACGGGCCCCTCTGGGGCACACGGATACGGGAAAATATAAGGCTAAGGCTAAGGCTGAGATTAAGGTTAAGAGTAAGACTTCGCTTCGCTAGATAAAATTGTAAAAATCTAACGAAATAAAATGTAGTGAAATCTTTAATCTAACAAAGTGAAATCTGCTTTTTTAACCTTAACCTTGCGGAATGAAATGGAGCGAAACCTCAACCTTAAATCTTGGGGGTGTGGATAATCAATAATTTTATCTTAAAAGAAAAAAACGGTGTCCAGTTGTATTCTATTCCTGTTTTTACTGAGACCGGCTTGGTAAAACACGGATTTAGTACCAGGATAGGGGGAATCAGTGAGGAACCTTTTCAAACACTTAATCTGGGCTTTCATACTGGCGATGACTGGGAAACGGTTAAAGAAAACAGAAGATTATTTGCCCAAAGCCTAAGCATTCCTTTAGAAAACATAGTTGCTGCCAATCAGGTTCATGGAGATAAAATATTTAAAGCAGGCACGAGCGATCGTGGTAGAGGAGCAATAGAACAGAAAACGGTTGTCAAGGAAACGGATGCATTAATTACTAATGAACCAGGTGTGGCCCTAATAGCCTTTTATGCTGATTGTGTACCAATCATGTTTTTGGACCCTGTTTTAAAAGTAATTGCTATCGCCCATGCTGGCTGGAAAGGTACAGTCCTAAATATTTCCAGAAAAACTGTAGAACAAATGGGAGATGCATACAGTTGTCAGCCAGAAAATATTCTAGCCGCAATTTGCCCTTCTATTGGACCTTGTCACTATGAAGTAGATACTCCAGTTATTTCTCAGTTTCAAGAAAACTTCAACAAATGGGAAAGAGTCCTCAAGTTAAAATCTGATGGAAAAGCACAATTAGATTTATGGGAAGCCAATCGCATGCAGCTAGTAGATGCAGGAATACTAGGTAAACATATCACGGTTTCCGAAATTTGTACCTACTGCAATCCTGAACTATTATACTCCTATCGGTATGAAAATGGTAAGACCGGTCGATTAGCAGGTATTATCATGCTCAATAATTAATAACTAAGGCTAAGGTTGAGGCTGAGAAAATACTTAACCTTAACCTAGCGAAATGAAATGCAGCGAAACCTTAACCTCAAACAAAGTAACCAGTCACAATTTTATAATGAAGGCATATATTCTCTCTATTTATGGCAAACTTATGATACTATTTTCAACTAAGGGAGAGTTGATTTTGCATGGAAATTGGATGTCCTGTTTGTAACGGTTTTCTAAGCATTGGAGAATTGTGTGAGAACTGCCGTAATGTAATGGAGGATCAGGGGAGACTAGAAGATTTCTATAGCCCTTACAGTCCTTATGAAGAACAGGATGGGATACCTCTCTTGCAAGAGCTTCATGGAAATTGCATTCATCTATTTAGTTGTATGAATTGTGAGCACGAACAGCAGATAGTGGTCCCGTTGGAAAGAATGTAGTTAAGGCTGAGGCTGAGGTTAAGGTTGAGATAAAGATGTAAAGAAATGATTGAGATTGAGATTTCGCTTCGCTAGATTTAAATTTAAAAAATCTAATGAAATGAAATGTACTGAAATCTATTATTCTTAACCTTAACCTAGCGAGGCGAAGACGAACGAAACCTTGACCTAAAAAACCTGCACCGCAGGTTTTTTCTGTACTATTTTTTAATTTATTATATAATAGATATATTAAGCATAATTTATGAAAGGGGAACCTATTTGTGAAGAGGAAAATAATTTTTGTAGACTCAACATTAAGAGATGGTGAAGAAACTGCCGGTGTGGTATTTGCATTAAGGGAAAAGGTGCAAATAGCCAAAATGCTTGACGAAATTGGTGTTGATCAAATTGAAGTGGGTATACCCATTATGGGTGGAGACGAATTGGAGGCTATAAAGCAGGTTGTAAATTCTAACCATAGAGCTAGTATTATGGCCTGGAACCGTCCTAATATTGAAGATATAGAAGCTTCAATTAAAGCTGGAGTTGATGCAGTTGCCATATCTATTCCAACTTCTAATATCCATATAGCTAATAAGTTAAGCTCTACCCCAAATCAAGTTATTCATGATATGGTAGGCGCTGTTGGTTATGCTAAAGGCTATGGCTTATATATTTCAGTGAGCGCAGAGGATGCTTCTCGTACGGATTTTGATTTTTTAGTAAGATTTGCAACGGCTGCTAAGGATGCAGGTGCTGATCGGCTTAGATACTGTGATACTGTGGGTTTATTAGATCCTATTACTACATATGAACGGATTAAAGCCTTACGGGAAGCCGTTGATATAGATATTGAGATGCACACCCATAATAATTTCGGGATGGCTACAGCCAATGCGGTAGCAGGTGTAGCAGCAGGAGCTACCCATGTAAATATTACTGTAAATGGTTTAGGTGAAAGGGCTGGAAATGCAGCATTAGAAGAAGTAGCAATGGCTCTAAAATATGTACTAGATTACAAGGTCAGCCTCAATACCACACGGTTCAAGGAGTTATCAGACTATGTTGCCCAGGCTTCTAATCGCGAGGTTCCTGCCTGGAAGGCTATTGTCGGTGCCAATATGTTTACCCATTCTGGTAGATACAGTGATGGTATTCAAAGGAACCCCCATTCCTATGAAATTTTTGATCCAAAAGAAGTAGGAGCCTCGGCAAGACAAATTATTATTGGTAAGCATTCTAGTGCTGCAGCTTTGAAACAAAAGTTTCGGGAGTACGGTACGGAAATTAGTGATGACGATGCTAATAACCTGCTCTCAAAGGTTAGAGAGGCTACTATTTCAATGAAAAGGTCTCTCTTTGACAAAGAATTGATCTTAATTTATGAAGAATATCTATCAGCGAACAAAAAATAAATTAACTACAAAAAGTCAACTCCATTGCGAGTTGACTTTTTTCTTTATTAATTTAAGCTACAGATGTACACAGATAAACACGGATAAAATGATATTTAGCTAAAAGTCTATAGACGATAGTCATCAGTCACCAGTCACCAGTCACCAGTCACTTAAAAGATTAAAAGATTAAAAGATTAAAAGATTAAAAGAATACAGAATACTTTTTTTTAGTAGAAGGTTTTTTTCCTTCTATGTTGAATATTAACATAATCTCATGATGTGGGAACCATGTCCCATAATGCGGGAATCAAAGGGGTGGCTATATGGACAAAAAAACAGATACGGTTCGTTCAGTGGAAAAAGCCTTAGATATAATTTTAGCTTTCAGTGAGGATAAAGCGCAGCTTTCCCTGTTGGATATTTGTACAATGATTAATATGCCCAAAAGTACTGTCTATCGCCTGCTTTCCACATTGGAAAATAGGGGTTTTATTGAGCATAACCAGAAAGCAGGTAAATATCAATTAGGGCTAAGATTTATTAAATTATCAAAAATGGCCTTAATAAACTATGACCTAATTGAGACTGCTTTGCCGGAAATGGTTATACTGAGGGATGAAACTGGGGAGACAATAAATCTTTATGCTAAGAGGGGTATAGAACGGGTCTGTATTCAACAGGTGGAAGGGTTTCATAATTTGAGGAGGATTTCTAATATAGGTGATTTTTTACCCCTTTACTGTGGGGCATCTGGAAAGCTTTTGTTAGCTTATCAAGAGGATAAAGAAATTGAAAAAGTTTTAAAAGAAACAGGTTTAAAAGTCTGGACGAAAAATACCATTACTGACAAAAAGGAAATAAATAATCAATTAGCAGACATTAAGAAATTAGGTTATGCCTACTCTAATGGAGAAAGAGAGGTAGGAGTTACTTCTGTAGCTGCTCCCATAAGAAATCATGCTGGAGTAGTTATAGCTGCAGTAAGTATTTCTGGTCCAGATGCTCGTTTTGGTGATGAAAATAATGAACATTATATGACGCTAGTTGTAAAAGGGGCGCAAAAGATTTCAAGAAACCTGGGATTTATCCAATAAATAACAAAAGGAAAGGTGATCAAGATGAAGAAAAAAGTTATTTTTGTAGATACTACATTAAGAGATGGAGAACAAACAGCCGGTGTCGTTTTTGCTAAGAGGGAGAAAATCCAAATTGCCAGGATGCTGGATAAATTGGGAGTAGATCAATTAGAAGTGGGTATACCAGTAATGGGGGGAGAGGAGCAGGAAGCAATCCAGGAAATAGCCGGAGCCCACTTAAATGCAAGTATTATGGCCTGGAATAGGGCAGTTATCAGAGATGTTAAAGAATCCATAAAATGTGGAGTTGATGCAGTAGCTATTTCTATCTCAACGTCAGACATCCATATCATTAATAAATTAAAATCTAGTAGAGAAAAGGTTTTGTATGATATGATTGCTGCAGCGGATTATGCTAAGAGCTTTGGTCTCTATGTATCTGTAAATGCTGAGGATGCATCACGGACTGATTTTGGCTTTCTTTGTGAATTTGCCCAGGCAGCTAAAAAGGCTGGTGCCAATAGGCTTCGCTATTGTGATACAGTGGGTATTTTAAATCCAATTAGTACCTTTGAAAGAATAAAAGCATTAAGGGAAGAAATTGATATTGATATTGAAATGCATACCCATGATGATTTCGGGATGGCAACTGCCAATGCCATATCAGGGATAATGGCAGGGGCAACTCATGTGGGTGTTACTGTTAACGGTTTGGGAGAAAGAGCTGGAAACGCTGCTTTAGAAGAAGTGGGTATGACCTTGAAGCATCTCTTGGAATATGAAGTTAGTCTAGATACATCACATTTCTTAGAGCTCTCCAGATATGTTTCTCAGGCCTCAAATCGAGAACTACCTGTTTGGAAAGCAATAGTAGGAACTAATATGTTTGCCCATGAGTCCGGTATCCATGTTGATGGTGCTTTAAAAAACCCACTCACCTATGAAGTGCTTGATCCCAAAGAAATTGGCCTAGAAAGACAAATTATTATCGGAAAACACTCAGGATCTGCTTCTATTAAACAGAAGTTTAGAGAATACGGTACAGAGATATCAGATCAGGAAGCTCAAGACCTTTTAGAAAAAGTAAGAAGTGCCGCAATATCTTTAAAAAGAACTTTATTTGATAAAGAGCTTGTTTATATGTACGAGGAATATTTAGAGCAAAAACTTCGAGGGGAGATTAAATAATGGCAAAAAATGTTGTAGAAAAGATTATTGACGCACATCGTTTCATAGATGATCAGGACCCGGCTAATGATTTAGCACTAAAAATTGATTACACTTTGACTCAGGACTCTACGGGCACTCTTACCTATTTACAATGGGAAGCTCTTGGTATTCCTAAGGTAAAAACCAAATTATCAGTAGCCTTTGTCGACCATAATACTTTACAAGCCGGTTATGAAAATGCCGATGACCACCGTTATTTGCAGACAGTTGCCGCCAAACATGGGATTTACTTTTCTAAGCCTGGAAATGGAATTTGTCATCAGGTTTTTTTAGAAAGGTTTGCTGTTCCTGGTGCAACTTTATTGGGGTCAGACTCTCACACTCCTACAGCGGGTGGATTAGGAATGTTGGCTATCGGTGCTGGTGGCTTAAATGTTGCTGTAAGCATGGCGGGCAAACCGTATTATTTGAATAAGCCTAAAATCTGTAATGTTAAGCTTACTGGCTCTTTATCGCCTTGGGTTAGTGCTAAAGATATTATCCTGGAATTATTAAAGCGATTAACAGTAAAAGGTGGGCGTGGTAAGATAATCGAGTATTCTGGTGATGGTATTTTAGGACTTTCAGTACCTGAAAGAGCAACGATTACTAATATGGGCGCAGAGCTAGGATCTACTACTTCAATTTTCCCAAGTGATTTAGAAACAAAAAAGTTTTTAAAGGCCCAAGATAGGGAGGATTGCTGGCGAGAAATAACAGCTGATTCTGGTGCCTATTATGATGAAGAGGTAATAATTGAACTTGATAAATTAGAGCCATTAATCGCCCAACCCCATAGTCCTGATAATGTTGTAAAGGTAAGTGAAATATCAGGGATGCCTATAAATCAGGTTATTATCGGTAGTTGTACCAATAGTTCCTTCCAGGATTTAATGAAGGTAGCATATATTTTACGGGGCAAGACAGTTCATCCTGATGTTAGCTTAGCTATTGCTCCCGGCTCTAAACAGGTTTTGACCATGCTGGCTGAAAACGGCGGGCTTTTGGACATGGTTAATGCTGGGGCTAGGATATTAGAAAGTGCCTGTGGACCGTGTATCGGTATGGGACAAGCTCCGGAAACAGGTGGTATTTCTTTGAGGACAAATAATCGCAACTTTAGCGGTCGTAGTGGAACAGCTGATGCTAAAGTATTTTTAGTAAGTCCAGAAACGGCTGCTGTATCAGCACTTCAAGGATTTATAACAGATCCGAGAACATGGGGAGAAGCTATCCATGTTGCTATGCCAGAAAAATTTACCATAAATGATAATCTGGTACTAGTTCCACCTGAAGACACTAAGGATATAGAAGTAATTAGGGGACCAAATATTATCCCTCTGGCAATTAATGAAAAAATGGAGGAAGATATTAGCGGAATTGTACTATTAAAGGTTGGCGATAATATTAACACTGATGATATTATGCCATCAACAGCTCAGCTTTTACCCTATAGATCAAATATTCCTTATCTTGCTAATTACTGTTTTTCAGGGTTAGATAAAGATTTTTCTGCTAGAGCTAAAAGTTTAAAAAATGGGATAATTGTGGCCGGAGAAAATTACGGACAGGGTTCTAGCAGAGAGCATGCAGCCCTTATACCACGTTTTCTTGGGGTTAGAGCAGTTCTGGCTAAATCCTTTGCTCGAATTCACTTCGATAACCTTATTAATATGGGTGTTATTCCTTTGACTTTCGAAAATATTGATGGTTATGAAAAGATAGCACAAGGAAGCGACTTTGTGCTAGGTGAAATAATTACTAACCTAAAGCTTGAAAATAAAAATTGGACTCTTAGGTTGGAAAACGACAATTTAATTAGAGTACGGGCTGATTTCACAAGAAATCAAGTAAATCTTCTTATAGCCGGTGGTCTTTTAAACTATACAAAAAGCCGCAAGGAGGATTAATATGCATAACATAACATTGATACCGGGCGATGGTATTGGCCCAGAGGTTGCCTTTGCCGTAAAGGAGATAATTGAAAGTACTGGTGTAAAAATTAATTGGGATATTCAGGATGCCGGTGATAAAACTTTTCGTTCAAGTGGAAATCCACTGCCTGACGAAGTTATCCAATCGGTTTTTAAAAATAAAGTTGCCTTAAAAGGTCCGGTGACAACCCCTATAGGTACTGGGTTTCGCAGTGTAAATGTGGCATTGCGTAAAGAGCTTGGTTTATATGCTAATTTGAGACCTATCAAAAACCTGCCAGGAATCGTAACACCCTTTAAAAATGTAGACTTGATAGTAGTAAGAGAAAATACCGAAGACCTTTATGCTGGTATTGAACGTAAAGTAGATGCTGGTAGAGCGGAGGCCATAAAATTAATTACAAAAGATGCATCCAAGAAAATAGGTTATTTTGCCTTCTCCTATGCGCAAAAGATGGGCAGAAAAAAGGTGACAGCTGTCCATAAAGCAAATATACTAAAAATTTCTGATGGCTTGTTTCTTGAAAGTATCCGAGAAGTAAGAGAACAGTTTCCTGATATTGAATATGAGGAAATGATTATTGATAATCTTTGTATGCAGTTGGTTCAGCGGCCTGAGAAATTCGATGTTCTTGTCTTGCCTAATTTCTATGGTGACATTGTTTCCGATTTGTGTGCAGGGCTGGTAGGGGGATTAGGATTAGTCCCCGGTGCTAACCTAGGGGATAGTTATGCTGTGTTTGAAGCAGTACATGGTAGTGCTTTAGATATTGCAGGGAAAAACATGGCTAATCCCTTAGCCTTATTAAATTCGGCAATATTGATGCTTAATCATATTGGCGAAGTCCAAGCTGCAGAGGATATTGAAAGGGCCATCAACTGGATATTAAATCATAAAGAAAGACTGACTCCTGATTTGGGAGGTAAAGGAACAACTACTTCTCTGACTCGAGATTTATGCGAATATATAAAAGAGAACACAGTAGGGGCGCCCAGTGGGCGTCTGTCACTTATCAAGTAGGGGCGCCCAATGGGCGTCCGTAAGTAAGCAGTGTGGGATTGCTTAGTTCGACGTAATGACAGCACAATGTTGTCATTACGTCGGTAGCTAAGCAATCTTTTTTCGCGCTCACTCGCCCACGAAATAACGGATTAGCGTAAAAATAGAGCAACGCGATTTTTTAAGAAGGATTTTCTATGACTTTTGTCGAAAAAAATAGGAAGGAAAGCCTAGTATGACCAGGGTGTGAAAATAATGGAAGAAACAAGAACGTTAAAAGGTAATAGTAGAAAACGTAGGGAAAGGATTTTTCTAATTTATCGGGTAATCTTTTTTTTTGTTATAATATGGTTTGTTGGCAGCAGCTTGTTTGGTTTTATAATAGGACATCTTGTAGATACCCAAATTATAGTAGAAAGTGTTATAGAAAAGAAATACCCGACTATGGGATATATTATTAGGGATGAAGTAACTGTAAGTTCACCAGTAACAGGGCGCATAATTAGTAAGGTTAATACGGGAGAACGGGTAGGCCTGGATATGCCTCTTTTTGTGGTGGAGGGTACTGCCGGAACAGCTCTAGAGTTAGGGGAGCCAATTACAGTTAATGCACCAATGGCTGGTGTAGTCACTTATGTTACAGATGGTTTGGAGACAATTTTCTGGCCAAATTTACTGGAGTCTTTAGATATGGAAAAAATAGAGGATCTTAAAGCAGACATCATTGACAACAACAAGGCAGATGTGGTAGAAAAAGGGAAAAGGTTCTGCAAGATTGTAAATAATTTAGAGGGATTACAGATTTATCTAGAGTTTCCTCTGGACACTTTTGAAGAGCCATTACAGGAAGGCCAAGAATTAAATCTATTTTTCCCTGAAATAAATAATGAAGTAAAGTCAGTAATTATTGATTTAAAAGGTATTGCCAATAACGCCCAGGTTCTTGTGAAGCTGCCGGAAGTCTGGTATAGTCTCTTAAACAAACGAACGCAAAAGGTTGAACTAATTATAGAAAAAAGGACAGGCATTATTTTACCGAAAAAAGTACTTGTTATTAACAATAATGATGAAACAGGGGTATACTGGTTAAGAAAAGGTTTTGTTTTTTGGCAACCCGTGGAAATAATTTCTGAAGATGGCGATAACATATTAATTGAAGGACTAGAGCAATTTACTGAAGTGATTTTAAATCCCGGTTTAGTTAAAGAAGGCCAGCATATCAATTGAAATAGTCTAATAGTGTGCGAGTGGGCGAGATAATAATAACTAAGGTTAAGGTTGAGGATAAAGGAAGAATTGAGATTAAGATTTCGCTGCGCTAGATTTGAGTGCTCTTTCGGGTCGATTAAAATACTTTTTCTGGACACTGGGCACTGAAACACTGGTCACGAAACCCGAAAAGTTAACCAAACCAGTCACCAGTCACCAGTCACCAGTCACCAGTCACTATTCTATGGGGGTATTATATTGGATATTGTCGCTAATCTGAGAAATATTAAAACTGAGATCGATGCTTCCCTACTAAAAAGTCCTAACCCAGAGCGTAAGGTTACGCTTATTGTAGTGACAAAAAACAAGAAGATTGAAGAAATCAATGAAGTTTTAAAAGAGGAGCATTTTATTTTAGGCGAAAACAGGGTACAAGAATTAAAAGATAAATATGACCAGCTTCCTCCTGAAGTAAGCTGGCATTTAATAGGACATTTGCAGCGCAACAAGGTCAAGTATATTATCGATAAAGTGAAATTAATTCATTCTTTAGAAAACTATTCATTAGCAGTAGAAATCAATAAGCGGATGACGTTAGAAAAAAAGCCCATGGAATGTTTAGTACAGGTTAATCCAGCCCGTGAGGAAAGCAAATACGGTCTAGAGATGCACGAGGTAATACCGTTTATCAGAGAAGTCGCCCATCTTCCCTGGGTGAAAATTAAAGGGCTAATGACTATTGCACCGGAAGTCAATACTCCAGAAGAAGTCCGACCTATTTTTAAAGAAATGTTTAATTTGTTTAATGATATTAAAAAGACACAAATCTTTGATGTGGATATGGATTACCTTTCCATGGGGATGACTAATGATTATAAGGTTGCAGTGGAAGAAGGGTCAAATATGGTTAGGATTGGTAGTGCTGTTTTCGGTCCTAGATATTAGAAAAAGGGGAGATAAATAAATGAAAATGGTTGATAAATTTCTTGATATAATGGGATTTATAGACCGAGAAGAGGAGTATGAAGAGTCAGAAGACCAGAACCGAGAATCCCCATATTCCGACGAAAATAAGAGAAGAAAAGGTCAATTGGTTGCGATACATAATCATGCCAAAGATAATTTAAAGGTAGTCGTTATAGAACCTGAAGACTTCAATGAAGCTCAGGGCATTGCGGATAACTTGAAAAACAGAAAAGCAGTAATTATTAACCTAGAAAATGCTGAATATGAGTTGGGTAAAAGGTTAATAGATTTTGTTGGCGGAACAGTATATGCTATAGGTGGATCCATGCAAAAAATTGGTCATGGTATTATTCTGGTAGTTCCTCCAAATGTAGATATTGGTGGTGAATATAAAGAAACATCTCCTGATAATCAGGAAGATGTATTTGCCTGGGTTTCCAAGTTTGCTAAGAAGGGAGATATGTAAATCTTGTCACAGTATAAACTGGGTTTTATCGGATCAGGAGCTATGGCGGAAGCCATTATGTATGGGGTTACCCGATCAGAAATTTATAAATCAAATGAGATTATCGCCTCAGATATTAATGAACATAGGTTGCTTCAAATAAATGCTGAGCTTGAGATTGATACTACGCCCAATAATAATGAGGTTATGGAAAAAGCAGATATAATTATTATAGCAATCAAACCTCAACACTTTAAACACGTATTAGGAAGTCTTGAGTATAAAACAGATAAAGACAAAATAATTATTTCTATTGCTGCGGGTATTTCTACCTTTTTTCTAGAGCAATTTTTAGGAGAAATTCCTGTTGTGAGGGTTATGCCTAATACACCTGCTTTAGTAGCGGCAGGCATGACAGCTTTAAGTAAAGGTAAATTTGCAACAGATGATCACTTGCAAATTGCTGAGAAAATTTTCAAATCAGTAGGCAAAACAGTAATAATTGATGAAGGCTTAATTGATGCAGTAACAGGTTTGAGCGGTAGTGGTCCTGCTTATGTCTATCAATTTATTGAAGCTTTAGCGGATGGGGGAGTTCAAGTTGGTTTACCCCGAAAGACTTCTTATATACTGGCAGCTCAAACGGTAATAGGAGCAGGGTTAATGGTATTAAAAACAGGGCTGCATCCCGGTGAGCTAAAGGATATGGTTACTTCACCAGGGGGAGCGGCGATAAGAGCTATTAATGTTTTAGAAAAAGCAGGCTTAAGAGCTATGGTAATGGATGCTGTTGAGGCTTCATATCTTAAATCTAAACAATTGGGTTTAGATGAATGATGGGGTGTTTAGATGTATTTTCTTATTGATTTTGTTGATATAATCTTTGATGTGATGTATTGGTTAGTCATAGTAAGAGTTATACTTTCGTGGATTAGGCATGATCCACATAATCCGATTTTCAGGTTTATCTATGAAATTACAGAAATAGTTTTAGGACCTGTGCGCAAATTTGTCCCTATGCGTGGTATGGCAATAGATTTTTCTCCTATCATAGCAATTTTGCTTTTGCAGTTATTAAAATCTGTTGTAATTAGCTTGTTAAGCAGAATGCTATACTAGGGGCTATAAAAGGTGTTTAAACTTACTATTGAAGCAAAAAACTTTTTAGGCCGTGTCGAGGATAAGGCGAATATTGTTCTTAGGAGACACCACGAACAGGTAACTGAGTTTGTTGATCCATATCTCAAAAAATGTGCTTTTGAATTTCTAAAAAAAATCCCGGGTATAAACTATGCTGCCTATGGTGGAGTTGATGGTGCAGAAAGACAAAGGATTGTTATCTGTCCAGATTATTCAGAACCGGAAATGAGTATGGCTGAGCTTTGCTTGGTTGAATTTACAGGTAAATTAGACCATATTAACTCAAGCCATAGAGATTTTTTAGGAGCTATTTTGGGGCAGGGTATTAAAAGGGAAAAGGTAGGAGATTTATATCCGGTAGAGAACGGCTTTGTAGTGGTAATTAGTCGAGAACTCACTGAATTTATCCTCTTAAGTACCATTGTAATTAAAGGTGCTTCTTTAGAGGCCCAGCTACTAAAACCAAATCGCTTGCAGCCTTTACAATCCACAGGCAAAATTGTAAATACCACCCTTGCATCTTTACGGCTGGATACTTTGGTAGCAAATGGTTTCGGTATCCCTAGAGCAAAGGTAACCAGTTTTATTAAAGCCGGTAAGGTTAAAGTGAATTGGCAGGTTGTAGTTGACACAGATCACTTATGCAAGCAGGATGATGTAATTTCCTTTCGTGGAAAAGGAAGAATAATAGTTTCCCAGGCTAGCGGCGAAACCCGTAAAGGCCGTTTAAAAGTAACCATCACTAGGTATGAATAAAAAAGTTGTTAGTTGTTAGTTTTTAGTTGTTAGATTTAGCCAATTTCGGTTTTTACTAGCCACTAGTCACTAGCAACTAGCCACTAAAAAGAGGAGGGGAAAACTTTGCTTACACCTTTGGATATCCACAACAAGGAGTTTAAAAAGGCTTTAAGAGGTTATGATGCTGATGAAGTCGATGAATTTTTGGATGAAATAATAAAGGACTATGAGAATCTGTACAAAGAAAATCTAAATCTTAAGGATCAAGCTGATAATTATCAAGAAAGTATTGCTAGATATAGAGATTTAGAGGATACCCTACATAACACTATGATTCTAGCTCAACAAACTTCAGAAGAAGTTAAAAAAAATGCAGATAAAGAGGCAGATTTGATTATTCGTAATGCTCGGCAAAATGCAGAAGATATTCTCACTGTTGCTAAAGAAGATATGGTGGAGCTAAAAGGTGAATATAAAGAACTGCAGAAAACTGTACAGCAGTTTAAAGCACAGTTTAAAGGGTTTTTGATTACCCAATTAGAATTAATCGATGAAGGTAAACAAGTACGCCCACCAGTAGAACAAGGAGAAACAATTGTTAGAGCTGAGGGAGAATGAAGCGGGCTTACTAGTAAAGATTAAAGTACAGCCCAAAGCTAGTAAAAATGAGATCAAAGGCGTTCAAGGTGATGCTCTTAAGGTTAGATTGACATCTCCTCCTGTTGACGGGGCGGCTAATTTAGCTTGCCAGAATTTTTTTGCAGAATTATTGGATATTCCTAAAAGCCACGTGAAAATTACTACGGGTTTAACAAGTCGTAATAAAACCCTATTAATTGAGGGCTTGTCAAGAGTGGTATTTATGAATATTATTAACCAGTATTTATAGTTTTACATCAAAGGAGTATGCTGATGAAAACATTAATCATATCTAATTACAAGGTAATAAGTGAATATATAAAAGATGCGTTATCTGAGCTACAGCCTCACCTAAGCGATAAGCATTCTTGGCACAAAGGGAAGTTTTATACAAAAGAGTTGTATCTGGTAGAAAACTATGATGAAAATAGTATAAATGATCTATTAGATATACTGATTGCAGATGGACCAATTAAAAATATAATTTCCATTGGATTAGCTAGTTCTCTTGTAGAACATCTAAGACATGGTGATATACTTGTTAATGATTTTCCAAGTGGAAGCTGTCAAGTTCTCGTTGATCGTTTTTTAAATCAAGATATAGCGGATGATGAAATACCCTTGCGGATTTTTGCCGGAAATATCTACAACGAACCTGTATCTGATGAAAATATTGCTGGGCTTGCTTGTTTGGATTTATCTTCGGGTCAGCTGTTTCTAACGGCAAAAAATAAAGGTTTATCTACTCTAGCTATTAGAATAATTAACGCTGAGAAGCATTATGAAGGAGTGGATACTGAAGTAACAAGTAATATAGTACAAAGCTTACTATTTCTGCTCAAAAAAGCAATTGAGAGATAAGTTGACATTTTAAATTATCTGTTTTACTATTTGATAGAAAGAATATAAAAATGAAATGCAGTGAATGGAAAAGTACCTTAATTACTTGGGTTACAGCGAATTCGGAGGAGGTGGAAGCCGGATACTCAACTTAAGGGAAAATCATCCAGGAGTTAATAGTATGAAGGTTAGTAATTCTATTCGGCTGGTCATCGTTATCTGACTCCAAAGAGGCAGAATTATTATTCTGTTATCAGGGTGGTAACGCGGGAAATAACTCTCGTCCCTTAGGGGATGGGGGGTTTTTTGCTTTTAGGCGGATTTTCTGGTCAGTTACTAGTGACTAGTGACTGGTCATTAGTCTATAGTCTATAGTTAATGGACTATGGACCACAGTTGATGGTTATAGTATTGGTAAGATTTTATCGCGCCCACGTGCATACGTGCCCACGCGAAAGCGAAATATGATGAGGTGAAGAAAATGGAAAAAGAAAAAATTGATTATGGTAAGACTCTGAATTTACCCCAAACTGATTTCCCTATGCGGGGTAATCTACCTGCTAAAGAACCGGAGATTTTAAACTTTTGGAAAGACGTAAAGATATATGAGGAGGTTCAGAAAAATAATTCTGGTAAGACTAAGTTTATCCTGCATGACGGACCACCTTATGCTAATGGTAATATTCACTTGGGTCATACACTAAATAAAATATTAAAAGATATTATCGTTAAATATCGTTCTCAAAATGGTTATGATGCACCATATGTACCAGGTTGGGACACCCATGGTTTACCCATTGAGCTGCAGGCTATTAAGGATTTAGCCTTGAACCGACATGAAATTGATAAAGTAAAATTTCGACAGCATTGTCAGGAGTATGCTCTGAAATTTGTAGAGGTGCAAAAAGAACAATTTAAACGGCTGGGGGTAAGGGGTGATTGGGAAAATCCTTATATAACGCTACAGCCAGAGTTTGAGGCGGAACAAATTGGAGTTTTCGGTGAAATGGCCAAAAAAGGCTTCATTTATAAAGGACTAAAGCCAGTTCACTGGTGTGCCCAATGTGAAACAGCATTGGCAGAAGCAGAAATAGAGTATCATGATAAAAGATCCCCATCTATTTATGTGAAGTTTCCTGTTAAAGATGCAAATGGTAAATTTGAGGAAGAAAACAGTTTTGTAGTTATTTGGACAACTACCCCCTGGACTTTACCTGCAAATATGGCAATTGCTTTACACCCTGAATTTGACTATCAATTGATTAAAGTTGGTGACGAAAAGCTATTAATGGCTAAGGAATTAGTTAATTCTGTCTTAGAAGCGGCAGGCGGTACTGGGGAATATGAGGTAATAAAAGATTTTAAAGGTCAAGAGCTAGAAAGAGTATTATGCAGGCATCCTTTTATGGAACGGGATTCACTGGTTATCCTAGGTGAGCATGTTACATTAGAACAGGGTACAGGCTGTGTTCATACAGCTCCTGGTCATGGTGCTGATGACTTTATAATTGGCAAGGTATATGGTCTAGATGTACTTTCACCTTTAGATGATACAGGGACCTTTACAGAAGAAGCTGGACAATTTGCAGGGGTCAAAGCAGATGCTGCTAATAAAATGATTGCCGAAGAATTGGATAAACTTGGCTTACTACTAAATTTAAGCTTTATTAACCACCAGTATCCCCACTGTTGGAGATGTAAAAGCCCTACTATGTTTCGGGCTACAGAACAATGGTTTGCTTCTATAGATGGGTTTAGGCAGGAAACACTGGCTGAGATTGAAAAGGTCCAGTTTATTCCTAGCTGGGGCAGAGACCGCATTTATAATATGGTTGCTGATCGGGGTGACTGGTGTATTTCTCGTCAAAGGACCTGGGGAGTGCCTATTCCAATTTTCTACTGTCAGGACTGTAATAAAGAAATTATCAATGATACTACTATTTCGCATATTCAAGAATTATTTAGAAAACATGGTTCAGATATTTGGTTTGCCAAGGAAGCTGAGGAGTTAGTTCCTCCAGGCTTTACCTGCCCTGAGTGCGGCAGCAGAAATTTACGCAAGGAAACAGATATCATGGATGTTTGGTTTGATTCTGGTTCCAGTCATAAAGCAGTTTTAACTACCAGGGAAGATCTGGTTTGGCCTGCTGATTTGTATTTAGAAGGAAGCGATCAGCATCGGGGTTGGTTTAATTCTTCGCTATCAACATCAGTAGCTACAACCGGAAAAGCTCCATACAAGGCAGTTTTAACACATGGGTTTTTAGTAGATGAAAAAGGCAGAAAAATGTCAAAATCACTAGGCAATGGTATCGACCCACTGGAGGTTATTGAACAGTTAGGGGCAGATATTTTAAGGCTTTGGGTTGGTTCAGCTGATTATCGTTCTGATGTGGCAGTTTCTCCAGGAATTTTAAAGCAGGTGACTGAAACCTATAGAAAAATTCGTAATACCTTCCGCTATATGTTAGGTACTCTCTATGATTTTGAGTATGAGCAGCATAAAGTAAGTTATGAAGGCTTAACAGAATTAGATAAATGGGCACTTATGAAATTGGCTAAACTAATCAATCGGGTTACTAAAGCCTATGATGAATATGAGTTCCATGTAGTTTATCATGCGGTTCATAACTTCTGTACCGTTGATATGAGTGCTTTTTATTTAGATGTTGTTAAAGATCGTCTATATACTTCAAAACCAAATTCACAGGAGCGCAGAGCTGCTCAAACAGTAATTTATGAAGCTTGTACTGCTTTGGTAAAAATGCTCACACCAATTCTCGCTTTTACAACAGAAGAGGTTTGGAACCATCTGCCTCAGAAGGATAAAGAGTTAAGTGTGCAGTTAGCAGGTTGGCCAGAATTTAATCCTGAGTATCTGGATTCAGCATTAGAAGCCAAGTGGGATAAAATCCTTGCTGTTCGAGAGGTTGTAACTAAACAATTAGAAGAGACTAGAAGGGCTAAAGTTATTGGTCATTCGCTAAATGCAAGTATAGAAATATATGCAGATACGAATTGGTATTTGTTCTTAAAAGAGATAGAAAAGGATTTACCAGGAATATTTATTGTTTCAAAAGTTGTTATAATTCCAGAGGAAAAATTAAAAGAGGCTACGGGAGTGGTTTTCCAATCTGAAGAAATAAAAGGGTTGGCTGTAAAAGTGACACAAGCCCCTGGAGAAAAATGTGAGCGGTGCTGGACTTATACTGAAGATGTGGGACAGTATCCTGAGCATCCTACTATTTGTAGTCGTTGTTTAAGTGCATTAAGATAAATTATTAAAGCCTATCCTTGCTAATTAGTAGTACAGGATAGGCTTTTTTAGTAGTATTTTCAGATAAATTTTTTTTACTGGTGATTTTACACTTTCTTCAAGTATAAAATCTTTACTATTCATAATATTTCAATTATTATTAGATTAGAGTATAATTCTTTTAAATTATATTTGCGGGAGGGATATTATGGAACAAGATGAAAATAAAAAGGTATTAGAAGCTGTTTGCCGCTTGTGGAAGAAATTCAATGGCCAGGCCTGTTGTATTGGAAGAATTACAACAGAAACTAAGCTTCATGAAGGCCAATGCCGCAGTATAATAGAAGAATTAGTTAGTAAAGGGGTAATTACTCGAGTACGGACAGTTGATATGAATAATCATAGAAGGTATTGTTATAAGCCGATAGAATGTGGCTGCGAGGAAATAACAGAAATATTATCCAAAATATAAACATTTTTTTTATTGCCTCCAAAAGGCGGTTTTTTTTGCAGGATATTTTGAATTGATCGCGAATATAATTATTACAAACATTAGAAAACGCTTATAGTTATTGAAAAATAGAATAAACTAGATGAGGAATGTGGGAGAGTCCTTAAGTGGACACCGAAGGAGCAACAATACTTTATGCCAAGGTATTGGAAACTCTCAGGTAACAGTACCGCATTCTGATAGGTCTCTGGAGAGCTCTTTATGAGCACCAAAGGGGTAAAATCTCTCAGGTTTAAGGACAGAGTAACAAGGCGATTCTTTTCTTGTTGCTCTGTTTTTTTATGCCCAAGAAACCCAAGAACTAATAGTTCATAAGCACTAATAACATAAAACATATGCAGAATAAAATGTTAATGCAAATATTTCTATTAGTTAAAGACAAAACTAAATTAATTAAATCGGGGGTGAAAGTAAATGATTGAAGTAAAAAGAACACCGTTATATGAAGAACATGTAAAACTAGGAGGAAAAATTGTTGAGTTTGGTGGTTTCGAGATGCCTGTACAATATAAAGGTATTATTGAAGAACATAATACGGTAAGAGAGCAGGCTGGGCTTTTTGATGTATCTCATATGGGTGAATTCGAAATCAAGGGAAAAGATGCAAAAAAGTTTATTCAAAAGTTGATAACAAATGATGTAGAAAAAATTGAACCTGGAAGGATAATTTACTCACCAATGTGCTACGAAAATGGTGGTACGGTAGATGATTTATTAATTTACTGTTTTAATTGGGAGCATTTCTGGTTGGTTGTTAATGCTTCTAATACAGAAAAAGACTGGGGGTGGGTTCAAGAACAAAAGACTGATGAGGATGTTGAACTGGCTAATATCTCAGGGAATATTGCCCAATTAGCCCTGCAAGGACCTAAAGCTCAGGAAATATTACAGTCCCTTACTTCATTGGATTTAGGAGAAATAAAATACTATCGTTTCCAAGAAGGGCAAGTAGCAGGCTGTCAAAGCGTTGTGTCAAGGACCGGATATACGGGGGAAGATGGGTTTGAAATCTACATTAATGCTAATGAGGTAGTACTCTTATGGAAGGAAATATTAACTAAGGGGCAATCTCTGGGAATAGCACCTATTGGTTTAGGAGCGAGGGATACCTTGCGGTTTGAAGCGGGCTTGCCATTATATGGTCATGAACTAGGATCTGAGATTACTCCTCTGGAAGCAGGTTTAGGTATGTTTGTTGACTTGAAATCAGATAATGATTTTATAGGTAAAAGCGCCTTACTTAAACAAAAAAAAGAGGGATTAATACGCAAAAAAATAGGGCTTGAAATGTTGGAGAGGGGTATTCCTAGAGAAGGCTATCTAGTTTACAAGGATGAACAGGAAATAGGTTATGTTACCTCAGGTTCCTTTTGCCCTAGTCTAGGGAAAAACTTAGCAAATGCCTTAATTAAAATCGATCAAGCTCAAATTGGTAACTCATTAGCTGTAAGTATTAGAAACCGGCCCTGTCAGGCCGTCATTGTGAAAACACCATTTTATAAAAGGGAGGTATAAATTATGTATCCAGAAAATTTAAAGTACACCAAAGAACATGAGTGGGTTGATTTAGAAACAAAAAAAATAGGTATTACGCAATACGCTCAAGAAGCATTAGGTGATGTGGTTTTTGTTGAATTGCCTGAAGTAGGTACAATTTTAGAAGTAGGGGATAGTATAGGTGTAGTGGAATCAGTAAAGGCCGTCTCCGATATTTACGCACCAGTTAGCGGTAAGGTTATTGCTGTAAATGAAGAGCTATTAGACAGTCCAGAACTTATTAACCAAGATACCTATGGTAAAGGCTGGATTTTACAAATGGAAATTACCGAAGGAGAAGAAGATCTCTTAGATGCAAAAGGGTATCAAAAGATAGTTGAGGAGGAATAGGTATGAATTTTGTTCCCCATACTGAGTCAGAAAGGAAGGAGATGTTAGCAAGTATTGGTATCTCCTCTACTGATGAATTATTTACGGATATTTCCCCTGAGGTAAAGCTAACAAGACAATTAAAACTTCCACAGGGCTTGGATGAAATGTCATTACGAAAAGAAATTACTATGATCAGCCAGGAAAATGCTCATGTTGATGAATATGTTTCTTTTTTAGGTGCCGGGGCTTATGAACATTTTCGTCCTGCCCTAATAGATCATCTATTACTAAGGTCGGAGTTTTATACAGCTTATACTCCGTATCAGCCTGAAATAAGTCAGGGCACTCTGCAGGCGATTTTTGAATTCCAAACTGCTATTTGTGAATTAACTGGTATGGATGTGGCAAACGCCTCTATGTATGATGGAGCAACAGCCTTGGCAGAGGCAATAATTATGGCTGCTGGACAAACTAGAAAGAATAAATTTCTTATTAGTTCAACTATACATCCTGAATACCGTGAAGTAGCCAAAACTTATGCATGGGCTCGAGGTATTGAATTACTAGAAGTTCCTTATCAAGAAGGACTTACTGATATTAAAGAGTTAGAGAATATGCTCACTACAGATATAGCTGCTGTAGTCATCCAAAATCCCAACTTTTTCGGTGGTATAGAAAGCTTAAAGAAAATAATTGAGCTAGCACAAAAGAATAAGAGTATGGTAATTCTTTGTGCTGATCCCATGCTGCTTGGTCTAATAGAAGCACCTGGAAAAATAGGTGTTGATATTGTAGTAGGGGAGGGGCAGCCTCTTGGAATTCCCATAAGCTTTGGTGGACCTTATTTAGGCTTTATTGCTACTAAGGAAAAATACGTTCGGCGTATGCCTGGTAGAATAGTGGGGATAGCCCAGGATAGAAAAGGAAATGAAGGATTTATTTTAACTCTCCAGGCACGGGAGCAGCATATTCGCAGGGAAAAGGCTTCCTCTAATATTTGCTCCAACCAAGCCTTGTGCGCACTAGCCGCAACTATATATCTCAGCACTTTGGGTAAAAAAGGTATTAAAGAAGTAGCTGAGCAGTGTATTCATAAGGCTCATTATGCTAAAAGTGTGTTAAAGGAAATTCCCGGCGTAGAAATTGCTTATCCTAATACTAAAAGCTTTAAAGAATTTATAGTGAAATCAGAGGAATCGATTCAGTCTATCAATAAACGCTTATTAGAGGCAGGAATTATTGGTGGTTTGGATTTAGGACAATTTTATCCAGAACTAAAAAATCATATGCTTCTTTGTGTAACTGAAACTCGGAGTAGAGTAGAAATTGATTTGCTAAAAAGGGTTTGGGAGGGAGAAGAATGAAAGAAAAATTGATATTTGAATTATCTGCCCCCGGCCGTAAAGCCTATTCATTACCTGTGATAGATGTACCTACAGTTGATATTGATGAACTGTTACCTTTGGATTTAATAAGAGAAACTGAGCCGGAGCTGCCGGAAGTGAGCGAAATTGATGTTGTTCGTCACTTTACTAGATTGTCTCAAATGAATTATGGCTTGGATACTGGCTTCTATCCTTTAGGTTCTTGTACCATGAAGTACAATCCTAAAATAAATGAAGATATGTCCAGACTCCCGGGCTTTGCTTTATCCCATCCTTATCAGGCAGAAGAGTTATCTCAAGGTGCCATGAAGCTTATGTATGATTTAGATCAGTATCTAAGTGAGGTAGCCGGTATGCAAAGGGTTACTTTGCAGCCTGCTGCTGGTGCCCATGGGGAGTTAACAGGTATTTTGATTATTAAAGCCTATCATGAGCACCGTGGAGACTTCAAAAGGAATAAGGTGATCGTCCCTGATTCTGCTCACGGTACTAACCCAGCTACAGCTAATATGTGTGGGTATGAAATAATAGAGATTAAATCTAATGAAAGAGGGTTAGTTGACTTAGAAGAGCTAAAAAAAGTAGTAGGAGAAGATACTGCTGGCCTAATGCTGACGAATCCTAATACATTGGGATTATTTGAGGAGGAAATCGTAAAAATCGCTGATATTGTCCATAAAGCAGGAGGGCTCTTGTATTATGATGGGGCTAATATGAATGCTATTATGGGATATGCCCGCCCAGGAGATATGGGTTTTGATGTTATTCACTTTAACCTGCACAAAACTTTCTCGACTCCCCATGGCGGTGGTGGACCTGGCTCTGGCCCAGTAGGGGTTAAGGATTTCTTAGTTCCTTATCTGCCTAAGCCTACTGTTGAATATAACCCTGAGCAGGAACAATATTTTTTTGACAATGATCGTCCCGATTCTATCGGTAAAGTTAAAGCTTTTTATGGCAATTTTGGAGTAGCGGTAAAGGCCTTTACTTATATCTTGGCGTTGGGAGGCAAGGGTCTAAAAGAGGCAAGTGAATTTGCAGTATTAAATGCCAACTATCTAAAAGCAGTTCTAAAAGAACATTATTATCTCCCTTTGGACCAGGTTTGTAAGCATGAATTTATTATTACGCCTACCAAGGAAATGAAGGCTAAGGGAATTCATACTATGGATATAGCTAAGAGGTTAATTGACTATGGCTTCCATCCGCCAACCATCTACTTCCCATTAATAGTGGAGGAAGCTATGATGATTGAACCCACAGAGACTGAAAGTAAAGAAACCTTAGATGATTTTTGTCAGGCTCTTATTAAAATCAGTGAGGAAGCAATCAATAACCCAGAGCTATTACATGATGCACCTATCACAACCCATGTTTCCAGGTTTGATGAGGCATCAGCGGCGAGGAAGCCCGTCTTACGCTGGACAAAATAGCGTTAAAACGTCAATTCGTCAACTCGTGGGCGCACAAAAGAATCTAACAGTATGCTAAATAAGAATTAACTTTAAGTCCGAGGTCCTCGAAGTACCTATACTACGGCCTCGGATTTATAATATTTATTTATACTTTGAACCGTGTTTATCCGTGTGCCCGGAGGGGCCCGTGATTAAATAAATATATTTTTCAGTTCACTATTTTCGGAGTAGAGTTGCTGAATTGAACTTGTGAAAAAACAGTAAAGTTTGAATTTCACAATTGAATTGTTATATAATTCACAATATTATATAAAACTGTTATATATTGTATTCAGTATTCTTATTGAAAAACTATTGCAATTTGTTTGAAAATAGGATAAATTGTTATACAATAAGACAATAAGACAATAAGACAATAAGACAATAAGACAATAAGA
>JUEF01000081.1 GCA_000802045.1 Peptococcaceae bacterium BICA1-8 | reverse complement strand
CCTGTTTGAAAATGACTCATGCTGCACCACTGCTCACAAATGCGACAGCCCACACATTTGTTAGCATCTGCTACTAGTACTTTGCTCATCTTTATTACACCTCCATAAATTAATAATATAGAATTCTAAACAATTTACTATAAGAAAATTTTTGGTCTTTATTTGGAGAAAATGGAAATATTATATTTTAAAACGACTTACAATATATGGGTACATAATTTATAATTATGTACCCATATATAAAGAGGGGGAGATGAAAAGCAATGGTTTTTATTCGGTATATATTCCTTTACGGTGAGCAGAAATATAATTCATACAAAAATCATCTTTTCCAAGAAGTGCCTGGGAAGAATAGATAAATCCCATCATCTTCTTATCAAGAGGATCAAGAATATAGGAGTCCATTCCGGCTGTCATGGTCTGAATCATAAACGTTTGATTTATTATTTTTCTAGTTGGCAGCCCAAAAGAAACATTACTTAATCCGCAAATCTTATGGACACGGGGGTACAGTTCTTTTAGTTTTAATAGAGTCTCTAAAACTGCTACACCTGCTTGGGAATCAAAACTAACAGGTTGAACTAAAGGATCAAGATGGATATCATCTTCTTTAACACCGGCTAAGACCAAATCATTAACCAATTTATCCGCTATCTGTAACCGATCTTCAGTAGTTTTAGGCATTCCCCTATCATCCATACACAAAGCAATAACTTTTACCTTATACTCCACTACTAAAGGAATAACTTCGGAAAACTTTTTTGCTTCAGCGGTTATTGAGTTAATCATCGGCTGAAAGTTATTATTAATTGATGATAAACCCGCTTCCAATACTTTAGGATTTGGACTATCAATACATAATGGAGCAGAAACCTTGTCTGAAATTGTCTTTACCAGCCAAGTCATTATTTCTGGCTCATTATATACCTGAGTTCCACAGTTAACATCAATATAGTGGGCACCCGCTTCAACTTGCTTTTGCGCTATTTCTTGAATTAAAGTACTATCCATTTTTTCTAAAGCTTCTTTAATCATTGATCTGCTCGAATTAATGAGTTCTCCAACAATAAGCATTTTATCTTTCCTCCTGAAATAGTTTCAACAATATAAATCCTAATTTTCTAGAAAAAACATATTCTCCACAAATAAATCATTAAAGGTTCTATCAGAAGAAATATCAATATATGTGGCCTTTTCTAGAATATTATTTATTTTTTCCCTGCTTTTTTTATTTATTAGATACGTTATTGCTCCTCCTAAAGAACTATTACCTACAATTTTAATTTTTCCCTTAAATTCTTTGGGTATCATCCCAATCCTAATAGCGGATTCAATATCCATGTAGGTGCCAAAGCCCCCAGCAATATAAACAGTTTCTATCTCATCGTAACTTACATTTAATCTTTTAATAAGTATTTCTATTCCGGTTCGAATTGCTGATTTAGCTAACTGAACCTCTCTAATATCCTTCTGTGTAAAGATGATGGCCTCATTACTTGCATTTTTTGCAATCTCTAAAACTCCTCCATCAATCTTTTGAGAGAATCTGCCTGTTTTATCAATTGAATTATTTAACAACCCGGTTGAAACTATATCCAGAACACCCGAACCGCAAATTCCAATAGGTGCACTATCATTAATTGTATTGTATCTTATTTCATTATTTATCATTTTCACTTCATGGATTGCGCCTGTTACACTACCAATGCCATTGGTAATGTTTCCGCCTTCAAATGCTGGCCCAGCGGCAGTTGCCAGACATAATATCTTTTCTTTGCTGCCGATTACTATTTCGCCATTAGTACCAATATCGATAAGCATTGCATTTTGATTAAGTTTGTCAAAATTACAATAAAGCATTCCTGCTACAATATCCGCCCCTACATAAGCTGAAATTCCCGATAAAACAATAACTTCACATTCTAAAATATCGCTAATAAAGATGTCCCTAAATCTAATTTTATGCTCAGAAATTGTCACTGTTTTAAATGGATGTGCGGTTAGTGACTCACAATGTAATCCTAATAAAAGGCTTTGCATCGTTGTATTTCCCGCAATGACCATGCTAAAGACTTTTTCCCGATTAACTCCCGTTGAAGTTAATAGCTCAGCGAGTGCAGATAGAATATCTTCTCGGACAACATTTTTTAATTCATCTAAATTCCCAGATGCACTGTACTGTATTCTAGATATTACATCTTCTCCGAATTTTCTTTGGGAATTTAAAATAGAGCAACTTTTAATGACTTCGCCGTTGAGTAAATTCACTAAGCTTGCAACTATAGTAGTAGTACCTAAATCTACCGCAATACCATATACATGTCTTTCATTGACCATTTGAATATCTAAAACATAATCGTCTTGAATAATTAAACAAATCTTATCTAGTTTATAGAAATTATTATTAAAAGAGTACGCAGAACATTTATTAATAATCCTGGATAGCTTAACAAGACTATTAAGTGAAAAAGAATACTCTCTTCCTAATTTTTTGTTTATTATTTGTACAAGACTTATATTATTTTCTAATTCTTCATTTTCGAATTCAATATTTCTCTGTTCAACAATACTTTTTATCTCACCATTACTCTTTCTAAAGCTATCTAAGATGCGAAAATCTTTTTCTTGCTCAGTAGCTATTTTAATCGTGCAATTTTCTAAAGGATATGCACAACAAGCAAGCCGCAAACCATCCTGTATTTCCTTTTGAGAAAAATGCCTTAAATCGGTATCAGTAGGTTTTAATTCACCCTCCAATATTTTAATCTTGCATTTACCACAGGTTCCGTTTCCCATACAGGAAGACTGTATATCAATTTTATGTTCTTTTAAGGTAGTTAGTAAATTTAAACCTTTTTTAAAATTTAAATTACTCTTCTTATCTTGACTTAATACTGTCACAGTAATCTGTTCTTCATCTTTAAACATACATTTTTTCATACTGCAATTTGAACAATTATGCCCTTTTGTCATTGTAGATATTTTTTCCCCTGCTCCACAAAAAAAAGTGAGCGACTTTAAAGGCATTAACATATTTCCTGAACTTAATGAAACGCCCATCTTTTTTAGTCTCAGTTTCTCAAAAATTTCTTTCTGTATTAGCAAAGACACATTTCCACTGCCCGGTTCTATTTTTTCAGTTAAATTCCAGCCACTTTTCTCAGCCTCTAGAATTGCTTTGCAATATAATTGTTCGCTCATTTTAAAAATAATTTCATCAACCATTACCTCTAACAGAAGGGCTTCTAAATATTCACCCTTAGCAAAATACTCTTTTGTCTTTAAACTGACCTCTTCGCCTAATGTCAAAAAACACAATACCACTTTTCTACAATTAGCCCTTTCTGGGAACTCAAAATTCGGGGGAATATCGATGAAACTATAAACTCCTATCGGATCGATAAAATCTTTAATGTTTTTTAAGAAATAATCATACATTTTGGATAAATTATTATAGACAGGACTTTTAGGTTGACAGCCAACTACTTTAAAAATCCGCTCTTTTTCTATCACCCATTCAAATTCTGTAATTTTTTTCATAAGTCACCTTTCATTCAAGAGGCAAGAATTAAGTTTTATTCTGCTTCGTGCCGCCTGTACAGGAGGTAGTCCCCATTAGTTGGGACTTTTCTCAGCCCCTAGAGTTAGGCTTCAATAGGGAAGTGTGTCCCCTTCATAAATTGGGGACATCCTCATCCCAATAGCTGTTCGTTGGGGACATTCCTCAGCCCGAAAGCTATACTACAAATGAGGTGTGTCCCCTCTCCTATCAAACTAGCTTCCTAGCCATTTCTGAAGCTGAAATAGCATCAGTAGCATAGGCATCAGCCCCAATATCTCTACAATATTGTTCAGTTACAGGTGCACCGCCGATCATTACTTTCACAGTATCTCGCAAACCTGCCTTTATTAAGGTATCAATTACAACCTTTTGTTCTGCCATTGTAGTTGATAAAAGTGCAGACAATGCTAAAATGTCAGGTTTGTGTTCTTTAACAGCTTCAATAAATTTGTCCTCATGGACATCTATACCTACATCAATAACCTCTAAACCGGAGCCCATCATTACCATACCCACGAGGTTTTTTCCTATGTCATGCAGGTCTCCTTTTACAGTACCCAATACAACCTTGGCAAATGGCTTTATACCCGTGTTTACCAAAATTGGTTTAAGAATGTTTAACCCAAAATGCATAGCTCGGGCAGCAATCAAAACTTCTGGTACAAAAACCTCATTATTCTTAAACTTAACACCAATTATACTCATGCCTTTTAATAATCCATCATTTAAAATATTTGAGGGACTAATCCCCTGGCTTATAGCCTCTTGTGCTTTTTCTGTTACTAAGTCTGCATCTCCATTTTGTAAAGCTTGTGAAATTTCATTAAGAACTTTCATTTAGCAAACCCCCATTAAATGTGATAATTTTTATATACAACTATTTGTCCGAATAACACTTGAAGCTATATTCTCTACCAGTTTTGTAGCAAGCAACCATATTTTCCGGTGGAGTCTCATTCTGCACCACATTGGCTGGAGCAACAATATAGCCGCCGTCTCTTCCCAGATCATTTATTCTGGCTGTTGCTTCTTCTTCAATATCTTTTAAACTTCCACAGAGTGCCCTTTGAATATCAATCCCGCCATGGAAAACTACTTGATTGCCAAATTCTCTTTTGATATTTTCAGGATCCATCCCATTTGCACGATGTTGGATTGGATTCAAAATATCTATGCCAGCTTCAATAAAATAAGGAATTAAAGGATAAACCGCCCCACAGCTGTGCAACATAATTTTAACATGAGGTGCCTTCTGCTTAATAAAACTAAACAATTCTTTGTGTAATGGCAGGAAAAATTCCTGATACATTTTGGGTGAAATAAATGGTGCATTTTGCATTCCATAATCTTCACAATGGGCTACCGTCTGAATATAAGGACCAACAGCATCAAGGTATACATCATGCAATCCTATAATTGTTTCCAGTTCCTTATTCAATAATTTATGGATAAATTTCTTATTAAAAACAAGATCCATCATGAAATCTTGAAATCCTCTTAATATCCAGCCGTTATCAAAAAGTCCCAGTGAATGAGGGGCATGAGCAGCAATAGCATAACTGGTATTATCATATAAGTACTTTGCCTTATCTGCTAAGCCATTTGTTCTGCCTAAAGCGTAAGGATCAGGCCAAGGATATTTGTCCAGATCATCTTCATCTAGACCTTTTAATGGAGTATTAATAATTGCTCTTTCATTTCCTGAAAACTTATAAATAAATCCCCATTCATCTTGAATAGTTCCATCGGGAAATTTTTTGGGTTGATAACCTTCCGGTGAATTTAGCCAGATATGTCTAAAATCAATTTCTAATGCTTCTAATACCCTTTCGTCATAATAGGTTGCAGTAAAACCCTTACGAAATTGTTCTATATCACCTTCAATATTTAAATACTTCTTCAAAGCAAAATAGCCTGCATCATTGATAAATGATGCAGAATTACATAAGTCTAAAGGGGCCCTATCCGGTTTTTTGTGATTTAGTACAGCATTAACTCTTTCTCTACTATTCAAGTTTTCTCACTCCTTTTAATATGTCCTATTGTCCAAGTTAGCCATTGATTAACATTAAGTTAAAAATCTATTATATAAAAATTATTAATGAGTATTAAACGGAAATTTTAATATTAGAAATTAATAGCTCCCTGGCCTTTCCAGCCGAACCAAATATTTTAATCTTAGCCTTAACTGCTTCTTTAACTACTTCTTTTGCCTCGCCGTTTGCCAATAAGGGATCTGTCCGGCCATTTTTAAAACTATTCTCCAATGCCCTGTACCAGGCAATCTTCAACTCGGTGCCTACTTTGATCTTACTAAAGCCCATTTGGATAAGCTTTTGAAAAGTCATTTCATTAAGACCCGAACCACCATGCAAGACCATTGGAATCTTTATCATATTGCTTAATTCTTCAGCCACATCAAATCTAATTTTGGGTTCGGACTTATAAATCCCATGAGCTGTTCCTATAGCAGGTGCAAGAGCGTCAATTCCCGTCTCTTCCACAAACTTAACAGCTTCTTTAGGATTAATAATTTCTCCACTTCCTCCATCAATGAATTGGTCCTCAACTCCTCCGATAGAACCCAATTCCGCTTCAACTCCAATTTCATCTCCCGCAGCCCTTGTAATTTCTACAACTTTTTTGGTAAGCTCTATATTTTTGTCAAAAGGCATTTTAGAACCGTCAATCATGACCGACGTAAAACCGTTAACAAGGCATTTCTGCACTAGCTCAAAAGAATTACTATGATCTAGATGTAGTGCTACAGGAACATTGCTCCGGGAAATTAATTCTTTTGCTAAAACATCTATGGTTTTTAATCCTAGCGGTATATATTCCTTTGCAGTGAGCAGTAAATTATTCATCATCATAGAGTACATTTTTTTGATACTCACTTGAAATATTGTATTATCTCTCTAAAATAAGTGGTCTAGTTATTTTAGTTCCCTTAATATCTATTGTAGATGTGGGCCACCATTTGGGAACTGTATCAAGAATCAGCGGTCCCCCTTCTTTTTGTACTAAAAATGTACTTTCACTTTTCGTCCCTTGTAAAGTGGGATTCCAACCAAACATTTGGCTTTCTTGAACCGGTTCGCTCCGTTCTCCTGCCCTAAATTCCCGGGGCCCATAACCAATAGGCCCACCCTGATGGTGCATTTTCCACTCTTTGGGATAACCTAGTTTTGCATATTCCTGTTTACCTTCCTCAAAAGCTAAGTCGCTTTCCTTACCTAGGAAGGTATTGGCGATCATAACTGCTTCAACCTGGTTAACTTTAAACTGTTTTTCTTTTAACTCAAGGGGCATATTACCGATGTAAAAGGATCTGGTTAAAGTTACATGAATTCCCCATTTTTCTCCCACTAGGCTAACAATACCATAGTTAGCCAGTTTCATACCAGTTAATACCGGGTGGCGACAGGTAAATGCCCTCTCATCAAAACCAATTAGGAGAACTGCAGGTCTAACCCCCTGGTACAATAAACTTTCACTTAAAGCTGCAGCCATCTGTTGCTCCGTTATATCCGGCTTTACCCTAGCACAAAGTGAAACGGTTTCCTCTGAACAGACCATAGCAATTTTCCTTGCTTTTAATATTTCTGCTTCAGTCAAAGAAAAACGCAAGCGGTCAATATCGTCACTTCTACATTCCATTCCCGGAACGAGTACATCGCTGCCAATTTTCGCTTCTCCTACTACCTCTTTGATAGCCTTCATAGGGCTACTAAACCAATCATAGGTCACAGGTTCAAAACCTTGGCCATACACCTGCTCTATTGTAATCCGTTCAATTTCATTACGTGGTGCAAAGACATATTTCTTGTCTTTTAATATTAATAGTATGGAGCATCCTCTTTCCGAACCTGTTACTACTCTATTAGTACCACCGCCGGTAAACCATGCATAATTCATAAATTTAAACAGGCAAATACCGTCAAGATTCAACTTATTTGATAATCCCCGGATTCTTTGTTCTTTTATCTTAAGTTCCTCTTTCATGAGCTGTTGATTTATCTCCATCATCAAATCCCCTTTTATTAGCGACTGAATGAATATGAAGCCAGATTAATATTCAACCACTTCTAAATTCAAAAGATGACATAAAATTTTTATTTCTTCTTTCACATCACCATAGACTAAGGCAAAATGGGGCTCCCATCCGTCCATTACTGCTTTGTTGACAATTTCGGCAGCATCAGTATCAACCTTAACTTCAACGGATGTACCGAGAAATTTTTGTGGTTCATCAAGGGCTTCTCCTGTCACCACAAACATTCTGAAGGTTCCATCGGGCTTTCTACCTAGACGGATTACTGTTACTCGGCCAGGTTTTAAGCCGAACTCCATTGTCGGACCAATTTTGCGGTTTGGGTGAACCCCCGCTTTTGCCCCTGTATTCTTATGGGCTAAGGAGCAAGCACCTGCACCACAATGCCAGAAAATGATAGAGTTTTTATTTTCGTCTAATGATACTGGGTCGCCAAAGTAGGGTGCTGTACCGGTAAATTCTCTTAAAATAAACATGGATATTGCCCCATAAACATCTGCTTCACAAGATGCTACTATCCCTTCTTCTGTTAAGCCTGATAATACACCACATACAGGAGTAGCATAGTCAACAAAAAAGTCTGGCCAGCATCTGGAAGCTAAAGCTTTAATACCTTTTTCTTTTACAAATGCAGAATAAGCAGCTGCTAAACGGCCAAACTTATCTACATTTTCTTTTGGAATTTTATCTAAATCTTTTATATTATTGTGAGCATTACCAATATATGATTCATATTCCTGCACTTCTAGCAGTTTTGCTTTATTAATAATATCTCTTACTTCAATATACTCTAATTTTGCCCCAACCACATTTTGCACTTCACTATCAAGGGCATTTGAAAAATAGAAACCAGGTGGTGCGTTTCCTACAACACCTATTGTGAGTTTTTGCAAATTTTTACATACCTGACAAGCTTTGATAACAGCAAGAATCTTTAACTCTGCCCCTACCTCATCCGGATTTCCAAAAACATATTCTATTTTTTTACCTCTGTTGTAAAAAAGGTTTCCGGCAGAGAAAGCGCCTGTTAAAGAATTTAATCGTAATCTCCCTCCATCAATTACAGGCTCTCTTAAGGTCCAAAGAAGAATCGGAGAGTCAAAATGGTGGAGTACTTCTGCTGCGAAAGTTGAGTCCACAAAAGTTGTATTTTGCAAAATTATCAGATCCGGTTTTTCAATGCTTATTAAAAAGTCATTAAGCATTTCAGTCGTTGTTAACAACTCCGTAGGCATTACCACTTCAGGGAAAATTTTATTAAACATGGCTTTTGATTTTTGCAAGCTGTAATTGGCACTTTCTAAATGAAAGCTAATACGTCCAATAGGAATAAATGCAACTTTTAATTTCACCATCTCAATACACCTCCATTACTTAAGAATTATTGATTTTTTTGTTAATCGAGCATAATCGGGGACTGCGTCACCTATTAAAGGCAAACAATAATCATAGAATTCTTTTGTCACAAAGTTGCCTTCAGCGTTAATGAAGTTATCTGGCATAAATTTTTCTACATTGGCTACTTTCGAAAGAGGCACCTGGCCTATTTCAACCTTGTATTCATCTAATGGCAGACGCTCTAAAGTTACCATAACATCACTAATACCCTCTGCAAAATATTTTACTGCTGCCTTCCCTACTCTAAAAGCTTCTTCCACATCACATTCAGATGCTAAGGATGCCATTGCTCTTTGTATAGTACCTGGTCTATTTACCCGTGCCTTTATCCCTAGTTTACTCATTATTAATTTGGCAAGATAAGCTGCTGGCCCATCACCTAGCGATATCAGTTTATGTCCAAATGCATCGGTTGCCGTATCCCCAGTACCTATAAACTCCCCTTCCTTATCCCTCACACCTTCACTAATGGCAACATATACATAGCCAAGACGATCATACACAGCTTTAACATCTTTGAGGAACTGATCTTCGTCAAAAGTTCTCTCAGGGAGATATACCAAATGGGGTGCATCTTCTTCACAGCGTTTTCCTAAAGCACTAGCTGCTGTTAACCAACCTGCATGACGGCCCATAATCTCATAAATTGCAACATCATCAAAGGTATTCATTGCTTCTAAATCCCGGCCAGACTCTATGGTACTCAGAGCAATGAATCTTGCCGCGCTACCAAAGCCTGGGCAGTGGTCGGTTATGGGCAAATCATTATCTATTGTTTTAGGCACACCGATAACAAGCATATCATAATTTCTTTCTAAAGCCAGCATGGATATTTTATGACAAGTATCCATGCTGTCATTACCGCCAATGTATACAAAATATCTTATATTATTTGCTCGGAATAATTCTAGCAATTGTTCATACTCTTCATTTTTGCTTAGCTTATGACGACAGCTTCCTAAAGCTGAAGCCGGAGTATATAATAGCCTATTAACTAAATCGTCAGGTTCTTGAGTTAAATCGTATACTTCTTTTTTCAAGGCACCATCAATACCGTTTTTCATACCATAGATTTTTTCAATCTCTGGCATCTTTTTTGCTTCACTTAGTACTCCAGCCAGACTGGCGTTTATTACAGGAGTAGGTCCTCCTGATTGTCCGATTAAAAGATTTCCTCTAAGGTTAGGCATTGATAACACTCCTTTGCAGTCATTGGATATTAAACCCGTAGTGCTATAACTACTCAGTTAAACTTCATATCAGTGTGGAGATATAAAGTATCTTATACAATTCTAGATACGTAAAGACATTAATGCTGTTTTATCTAAGCACTATCACACTTATACTAATTCTTTCCAGCCTTTGGCGAAGAACTCTAGTTTTTCTTTTGCCATTTTGGCTACTGCATTTTTACATACTTGAGGAATTTCTACCATATCGTAAGCAGAAACATTTTTCTCATGGGTTTCAATGAATGCTCCGATAAAGGTCTTTTTAACCTCTGTTCCAATGTTTATCTTTTTAATCCCTAACTGCACACCTCTAGCAAATTGTTCGAAGGTTAATCCTGTTCCTCCATGAAGCACAAGCGGTACATCCTTGGCTATTTCAGCAATAGCCTTTAATCTGGCAAAATCTAATTTAGGTTCACCCTTATAAAACCCATGGGCATTACCGATGGAAACAGCTAACGCATCTACACTTGTTTTACTCAAGAACTCTTCAACATGAGCAGGGTCAGTCATCTTTGCGTTTTTCACTTCTTCTCCATCTTCAACACCTGCTAATGCACCTAACTCTGCTTCTATAGATATTCCTAAGAGCTTAGCAGCTTCTGTAACTTTATTAGTTATAGCGATATTTTCTTCTAACGCTAAATGGGAACCATCGATCATAACACAGCTAAAGCCCAATTTCATAGCTTTTAAGTTTGTTTTATAATCCTTAGCATGATCAAGGAAAACACATACCGGTACAGATGCTTCTTTTGCTAGCTGAACCATTAATTGTCCAACATAATCATTGCCAGGCTTATTTAATGGACCTGAACCAATCATAAGTATTACGGGAAAGCCAGCTTCTTCTGCACCTTGAACGATACCTTGTGCTGTAAATAAATCATAAGTACTAAAGGCTCCAACTGCACCATCATGAAGTTTTAAAATTTCTTGCAATGTTACTAAAGACATATTTCAATAACCTCCATTTTAATCCGAATTCAACTACTAGAATAATGCATAAAATATTAATATTATTATTACAAAATTTATACTTTTAAAAAAGCCGTATAATGTATTATCAATACGACTTTTTACTTTTTACTTTTTTCTAACATTATCCTTTTACTGCACCACCTGTTAAACCTTGTACTAAATAACGCTGTATTACAATAAATATAACAATTACAGGGATACTTACAATTACTGATGCAGCCATCATGCCACTCCAATCATGCTTAAACTCTCCACCAAATGCTAAAATCATACCAGGAGGCAGAGTTTTCATAGCTACCTCATTTATTAGAGTAAGTGGGAATAACAGGTTATTCCACGCATCAAGAAAAGCAAATACTCCGGTAGCTACAACACCAGGTATTATTAAAGGAAAAACAACCAACCTCATGGATTGAAAGCGAGTGCACCCATCAACCATAGCTGCTTCTTCTATCTCTACCGGAACGGAGTCTACAAATCCTTTTATCATCCAAATTCCAAAGGGTAAAGTAAAAGAAGTAAAGGCTAAAATTAAACCAGTATACGTATTTAATAAATTAGTTTTTACATAGAGAATATATAGGGGTATTAATAATACTACTAACGGAAACATTTGAGTAGTCAAAATACCCATTAATATTGACTTTCTATACTTAAAATTCAATCGTGAAAGTGCATAACCGGCAAAAGTAGCTAAAATTACAGCAATTAATACTGTCCCTAGTGAGGTTATAACACTATTTATAAAAAACTTTCCTATTGGGGTAATATCGTTAGTAATAAGATTTATATAACTTTGGATTGTAAACTCTTTAGGCCATAAATCTAGCGGCATCTTAAATACATCCATATTAGTTTTAAAACTGGTACTGATCATCCAATAAATGGGAAAGAGCGTCCATACTAGCGTCACCCCAAGTACAATGGCTAATATGAAAGACCATATTAGCGAAAAACCCCTCTTTATCATAATCTTTCCCCCTGTAAAATTAGAAGTCTTTTTGCAGTGCTTTAATATAGAATATAGAGACTATTAAAAGTACAATAACCCAAACTGCACCAACAGCTGAGGCATAACCCATTTCATATTGTTCAAAGGCTAACCTATAAATATAGATTACGGAGGTTGTAGTGGAGTAAACAGGCCCCCCCCCTGTCATAGTGAAAATAATAGGGAAATTATTGAAATTCCTTATTACCATAAGTAAGCTGGTGATTGCAACAATACCTTTTAAGTATGGAAATGTTATGTGCCAAAATTCCTGCCATCTCGAAGCTCCTTCAACATAGGCGGCTTCTTTTACATCTTCAGGAATAGCCATTAATCCTGCACTGAACATTAACATATAGAACGGCGTTTGATTCCATATATGAGCAATAATTATTGCAATCATTGATAGCTTATCATTCATTAACCATGGTAAAAACTCTTGAATAATTTGAAACTTTTGTAAAATAAAGTTGACAACACCTACTTCTACATCAAACATATACATAAACAAATAACCCACAACAATCCCAGGTACTACCCACGGCACAAGAATAAACCCTCTTAAACCAGAAAACCTTTTCGGAAGCTGGTCAATTGCTATGGCCATAATCATTCCAAGTACCAAACTAATTATAACTGTAAATAATGTAAAAATAAGTGTGTTTTTTACTGCTAACCAAAAGGTTTCATCTTGGACCATACGTAGGTAGTTCTTTGTTAATGTAAATGCTATGTCGTCAGGTCTTGTTAATTTGTAGTTGAAGAAGGATAACCACACTGCATGTATAAGAGGATATAAAATAATCATCCCCATTACAAGCAAAGATGGCGCGATTAACATAGCTGCTAATTTGGAAGAGGCGCTCCAGCGCCCCTCCCTCCCATTATTTTTCGTCAATTTCGTACTCACTTCGACGCTTCCTCCACTTTAGTTTGAAGTTTAGATAGAATTTCATCAATAGGCTTATCAGTAGTAATTACTTCCTGCATACCAGCCATGAAAGCTGTAGCAACGGATGAATAGTTAGGACCATACGGTAGTGGAACAACCGTAGGAACAATTTTTTCAATAAAGGCACTTCTAATTGGGTCTTGGGAGATTTCCGGAACCCTCTGAATTGCACTCTTCGTTGCAGGTACAAATCCTACAGGGTTAATATAATTTTTTAATGAATAATCACTATTTACTAAGTATTCAGCAAATTTCGCAACAGCTTCTTTGTTTTCGGAATCTTTAAATGCAACTAGGAAATGGTCATCTGGAGATGCATAATGTTTGCCATCTTTAGTTCCAGGAAGTGAAGCTACACCCCAAGTTTCATTAAAAATTTGATCAGTTATTTCTGTGTTTAGGCTCGTAACAATACCTCTTAAATATGAACCATCAAAAGCAAATAATAAACGTCCTTGAGCAGCCATTGGTCTAAACTCACCATATTTTTTACCAGGAAGTGTATATCCATTCTTAACAACCGTTCTTAACCATTCAGCGTATTCTTTCATTTCAGGAGTATCAATATCAATATTATTTCCATCTATCGGTAATGCCCCAAAAGCACGCATAAAGGGCCATTCATGCTGTAAACCTATAGTTCTTATTGTGGTGTCAAGCTGGAAGCCAATTACATCTTTAGGAAGGTTTTTCTTAGCTATTTCTAATGCTTCTGTAAACTCATATATTGTGTTCGGAGGATTTTTAGGATCTAACCCTGCCTGCTCCATTAACTTTTTATTATATAGGAAGCCAGGTCCAGCAGGGGCCCAGGGAATACCATATCTAGTACCTTCAAAAGTTGTCAAATCTAATAAGCTTTGATGTAAATCTGCTTTAAAATCAGCACTTAAAAGTTCATCAACTGGTTCTAAAGCGCCCATTGCTGCTAAAGCAATAACATCATCAGGATGTACTTGGGAAATATCCGGTGCATTTTTTCCTGTAACCATTATTGTTAATTGATTCTGAATATCACTAACAGGAACAGGTTTAATATCAACTTTGATGTTGGGGTTATCCTTTTCAAATTGGTCAACTACTGATTTTATTTTATCCCGTGTACCCTCTTCAGTAGAAACCCAGTTTACCCATGTAATTGTAACTGGTTCTTCTTTCTTAGCCTCTTTTTTGGGCTCCTCTTTAACCTCAGTGGCTTTTTGATCACATCCAAAAAGAGTGAGAGAAAATACAATCACCATCAATAAAGCAATAACATTTAGAAAATTTTTCTTCATTAAATTACCTCCAATTCAAATTGCTTCCTTTAGAAACTAAAACAAAAAAGTTGCTAGATTATACACCCCCCCCCATATCCAACTTTTCTTGTTTATCTTTTCCATTAAACATTACTTAATGTTTAATGAGACCAAGCATAATTCTGTATCCTTATCAAATATATGAATACTTCCTAAATCAAATTTCGCTCCTATTACTTCACCAAATTTAGGTAAAGTGTTATACCCACTCACTTTCAAAGTAACCTTTTCGCCGTTATCTATTTTAGTATGAATAATAGCTTCTGCTCCAATATGTTCAACGACTTCAACCTGACAAGTAAAACATATATCTTTAGCATTAACATCTGTAACTATTAGACTCTCTGGGCGAATGCCCAATATTACATCCTTGTTTTCAGCTAAAGATGCACTATCAAGAGAAAGAGGAATTGATATATTTGTGCTTATAAAGGAAAAACCTTCCTTATCCTTAACTAATTTACCCTGTATTAAATTCATAGGAGGTGATCCGACAAACCCTGCTACAAAAACATTACTTGGGTTATTATATATTTTAGTCGGCGAACCAATTTGCTGTATTATACCGTTCTTCATTACGACAATTCTTGTACCCATAGTCATAGCTTCAGTTTGATCATGAGTAACATAAATAAAAGTTGTTTTTAATCTTTGATGGAGTTTGATTATTTCAGCCCTAGTTTGAACTCTTAATTTAGCGTCTAAGTTGCTTAAGGGTTCATCCATTAAAAATACTTGGGCATGTCTAGCAATTGCCCGTGCTAATGCCACCCTCTGTCGCTGACCACCTGAAAGCTGTTTAGGATATCTGTCAAGATAATCCGTTATCTCCAACATTTCTGCAGCTTCTAAAACACGTTTTTTTATGTCTTCTTTAGGAAATTTCCTAATAAGTAATCCAAAAGCAATATTGTCATACACATTTTTATGAGGATACAGAGCATAACTTTGGAAAACCATTCCTATATCCCTATCTTTTGGTTCTAAATATGTAACATCTTTATCACCAATGAAAATTTCGCCATCAGTAGGTTTTTCTAATCCCGCAATCATCCTTAAAGTTGTACTCTTACCACAACCTGATGGACCTACTAATACTAAAAATTCACCATCATTTATTTCTAAGTCCGTTTTAGCTACCGCTATAACATCATCAAACTTTTTTGTGATTCCTTTTAGCTGTAAACCTGCCAATTTCTTATCCTCCTTTAAAGTTGTACTAAAAAATTCTTAAAAATAAAAATAAATGGAAAATTATAAAAACTTTAATAATAATACATTATTACAATATTGTTATATTAACTTTACTTTGTTTAGGATGGGTATGTCAACATTTATTTTTTTTTATTTTTTTTGTATTATCTTTCATGCATAAACATTTTTACAAATATTTGGGGTTGGCCGCAAATTTCTCCAAATAAAAAATTTGCGGCCGTTCGGAGTGGGGGCAAAACCATTATTAACAATCAATCTTTTTGTAGATTGAAAGATTTATTATCTTGTGGCAGCATAGTCCTTTTGTATTTATGTCTTAATGACATAATCAATACTCCAAATACAACCAAGAGCATTCCCTGTTGTTGTTCAACTGCAAGCCTCTCATTTAATAAAAAATAGCTACCAATTGAGCTACTAACTAATGTCAGTAAGAATAACGTTCTTACTAGCCATACTTCGAGTTTTTGCAATCCATAGTAATAAGTGAATAATTGAAAGACTAATAAAAATACGCATATTGTTAAAGGTATTTTAATACCTTCTAATTCCAACAAAAGAGAAGTTTGGTTTGCGAAAATATTTATAATTAAAAGCATCCATGCGGATACACCGGAATTTACGAAAGCAATAATAGGCCTAGGGACATCCAACAATTTATATCGTATTATCATGCCATTTATTGCAACACTTAAAGTATGTAAAATCAAGAATATATCTCCTATGTCTAAAGAAAGATCTCCCATTTTCACATTGAATACTCTTAAGGATGCTAGGACAAGTAGTGCTATTGCAACCCAGTCATAACCCACTAGCTTTTCACCAAAAAGCCAGCTTCCAATTACAGCTGCAAATAAGATATCTAGCCTAGTTATTATTGCTAAATTATTAGCACTGCTCATCTTAATGCCAATGAAAAAAGATACATTTGCTCCTACGCCAAAGAAACTCATTAATATTAATATCCGCCAATTGTTCTTGAAAATATGTTGGATTTGGTTTATAGGATATTTAAAATAACAGTAAATACCAAAGAATATACTTCCAAGCATTGTTACTAAGCAACCAAATATAGTAGCTGGGGTGTTAACTAATGCTATTTTGCTTATCACAATGTATAAGCCAAAGCTCACTGCAGATAAAAGTGTTGCAGTTAAACCACTCATGGGCTACCCCCTTTAGTACTGCCGCAAACATATGTCCTATTCTAGAATATCCTTTATTTTTATCCAGGTTCCCTTTTCAAAGGACATAATTGCTGCTTCAATGACCTGTTGACATTTAAGCCCATCGTAAAATGTCGCACCTTGTGGTCCTATATCAGTTCCCATAACGATACTGCGCAAGAAATGTTCCAACATGTATAAATGGTAGTATTCCCAGCCTATACCATGCCCCCTTGGTAGCCAATCTTCAAAAAGCTCATGGGCTTCCGGTTCTGTAACATTAATCACTTTCATTCCCTGAAGGTAAAGTGGATCAGCTTTTGAGTAAAATTGAAGTTCATTTGCTCTTGTTAGGTCGAAATATATTCCACCCTCACTACCGTGAATCTCAATTCTCCACATTGCTTTATATCCTGTAGAAACTTTACTGGATTCTAAGGTTGCTAATACACCATTCTCCATTTCTAACCATAACAATGATGTTTCATCAACATCAACGGATAGTTGTTTTCCATTTTGGTCAGGCCTTTTAGTATTAAAGGTTTTTTGATAACCCATTACAGAATCTACCTCAGCTTGTAAAAGGAACCGCAAAATATCAATAGCATGGGAATTAAGATCTCCTAAGGCGAAGGATCCGGCTTTCTCCTTATCTAGTCTCCAAGAAAAGGGTACCGTTGGATCTGCCATTTTATCCTGAAGAAAATTTGATCGAAATTGATAAATCTTCCCTAATCTGCCTTCATTTATTATTCTTTTAACTAATCTTAATGCAGGTATAAAACGATAGTTGAAAGCAACCATACTTTTAATACCATTTTTTTGAGCTTCTTGAGAAGCATCATACATCTCTCTAGCTTCTTGTAAATTAACAGCTAAAGGTTTTTCAACAATAACATGCTTTCCTGCCTTGAGAGCCAAAAGTGTTGGTTCATAGTGGGTATCATTAGACCCCGTATTGTCAAAGATATCTATATCATCATTAATAATATCTTTCCAATTAGTTGTCCACTTTTGGAAATTAAAACGTTCGGCCGTTCTTTTGACTGCAGATTCATTTCGTGAATATACCATTCTCAGTTCTGGTTCAACAAGAGACGCACTAAAGACATAACCTATTTTTTTATAAGCGTTAGCATGAATTTTTGCCATAAAACCACAGCCTAAAATACCAATATTTAATTTACGAGGCACACAATCAACTCCTAAATACCATAGTTTAAATTTAAAAAGTGTTTATTAAATTTATTTTGCACCTACTTTCATTATGAAAATCCTTAATTTATGTTTCTTTTAAATTTAAGATTCTTACTTATTTAAAATAAATATTACAATATTGCAATATTTATTTTATTATAATATTTTCAGAAAAATAAGTCAACCTATTAATTTCCATAAAGGTTGGGTTACTTTAACTATTTGTTATAATATTGCAATATTATATTGCTTATTTTATTGTAATATTTTCAGAATAATACGTCAATATTATTTATTAACATTTTTCCCATGTTCGATAAGTCAGGAAACCCCTATTTCAAGGCACTTCTAATCCCAAAAAAGCAAAAGCTCAGTTTTTATATGGGTTTCCTACACATTCAACAGCCCCACTTAATTCACAATATATTATCAAAAAAAGCTGAAATTCTACTAAACCAATCTAAATTGTCAATCTATTAAGAAAAACTATTCGAGTTTCAAATATTATAATATTATATGTTTACAATACCTAATTCTTCTGATATATTATAAATAAATTCAGTCAATCTCAGTTTTTTTCTCTTCATCCTCCCCTTTTTAATATTAATTAAAACCTCCTGGGCAACAGGAGGTTTTCTCTTTGTAAGCGATTAAATATTGACTTAAGTCAAAACATTTTTTATTCCTGAGAACCGTCAATGACTAAATCTAATTTACCTGTCTCGGGATTCATTATTAATCCATTAACAACTATGTCACTGACTAATAGCGGATGCTGTTTAATTATTCTTACAGTGGACTTAATACTTTCTTCAACACTATCAAAGCCTTTTAGCCACTCTCGTAAATTAATACCCGCCCGCTCTAAGGTATCGATCCGTTCCTTAGAAATGTTTCTCTTTTGCATAGCAGCAAGAATCTTATCGCAATCTAAATTGGACATCCCACAATCGTGATGACCCACTACATAAATCTCTTCGGCCCTTAATTCATAAACAGCTATCATAATGCTACGCATAATGCTGCCAAAAGGATGGGATACAACTGCACCAGCATTTTTGATAATTTTTGCATCTCCATTTTTTAGGCCCATAGCTTTAGGAAGCAATTCAGTTAACCGGGTGTCCATACAGGTTAAAATAACTATCTTTTTATCTGGGAATTTAGTAGTTTGAAAAGCTGTGTACTTTTTACTTTCAACAAACTCGGTATTAAATTTTAAAATGTCTTCTAGGCTCATTATTTTCATCCTCCCCTAAAAGAGACTGGCTGAGCCAAGCTCTTTTGCCCCTAGTGGAAAATTTTAAACTAATGCCTTAGCACCAATATCTCTCCGATAATGTGCTCCCTCAAAGCTTATTTGCTCCACTCCTTGATATGCTTTGTTTATAGCTTCTTTTATATCCATTCCCAAAGCAGTAACACCCAGAACCCTGCCGCCGTTTGTTAAGATATATTCCTCTGCTTTATTCGTACCAGCATGGAAAACTAATACACTTTCAGGTACATTTTTCAAGCCAGAAACTATCTTTCCATTTTCGTATTCCTCCGGGTATCCACCAGCTGCCATTACTACACAGACCGCTGCCTCGACAAACCATTCTACACTTACCTTATCAAGCTCTCCATCAACTACAGCTTCCATGATATCGATAAGATCACTTTTCAGACGGGGTAGAACAGCCTGAGTTTCTGGATCACCAAACCTAGCATTAAACTCCAAGACTTTAGGACCCGCTTCGGTTAGCATCAAACCAGCATAAAGTATTCCTTGAAAAGGACGCCCTTCCTCAGCCATAGCCTGAACCGTGGCTTCTAGAATATCTTTAAGCACCACTTCATGAATTTCCTGAGTATAAACAGGAGCGGGCGAATATGCACCCATTCCACCAGTATTAGGACCCTGGTCATTATCAAACACCCTTTTATGGTCTTGAGCAGAAACCATAGGGATAACTGTTTTTCCATCAGTAAAAGCCAGCATACTTACTTCCTGCCCGACTAAGTACTCTTCAATTACCACTTTTTCCCCGGCTTTTCCAAACTTGTTTTTCACCAGAATTTCTTCTATCGCTGTTATTGCCTCTTCCTTTGAAAAACAAATTATGACCCCTTTACCAGCAGCTAAACCATCTGCCTTCACAACACAGGGTATACCTATCTCATCTATAGCTTGACAAGCCTGTTTACTATCAGTAAAGACCAGATACTTTGCTGTAGGTATATTGTATTTTGCCATCAATTCTTTACTAAAGGCTTTACTGCCTTCAATTTCCGCAGCTTTTTGCGAGGGGCCAAAAACCCTTAATCCTTCAGCTTGGAATTTATCAACTATACCAAGCGTCAGCGGTCCTTCCGGCCCCACAACTGTTAAATCTATTTTCTCCTCCAGAGCAAATTTCAGTAATGAGCTTATATCTTCAACTCCAATATCAACACATTTTGCCAATTCAGCTATACCTGCATTACCTGGAGCACAGTAAATTTCTTCGACCTGAGGGCTCTGCCTGAATTTCCAGACTAGGGCATGTTCCCTGCCCCCGCCCCCTATTACAAAGATACGCAAAAATATCACCTCCGAATTATGTCCCTACGGGACAGGTTAAGGCTAAGGTTGAGGTTAAGAATTAATAACCGCGGACGCGCAATGCGCGCCCCTACTATTTTCGTTTCATATTCTCAACCTTAACCTAAGCATTAATAATGCCGCTGGCATTATTAATGCTTAAAGTGCCTAATTCCTGTCAAGACCATGGCTATTCCATATTCATCACAGGCTTTTATGCATTCTTCATCCCGAATGGAGCCGCCGGGTTGAATGATTGCTTTGATACCTCTTTTGGCTGCGGCATCTATAGTATCTCTAAATGGGAAAAAGGCATCAGAGGCTAGTACCGCTCCTTGAGCTTTATCCCCCGCCTGTTCCAAGGCGATTACTGCTGCACCTACCCGGTTCATCTGGCCTGCTCCCACTCCAAAGGTTTGTCTGTTACTACTAATAACTATAGCATTTGATTTGACATGCTTGACTACCTTCCAGGCAAACAATAATTCAGCTAGCTCTTCAGAGTTAGGTTTTTGCTCCGTTACCACCTCAAGATTTTCTTTAGTTATTTCTATACTATCCCGTTCTTGGACCAAAAAACCACCGCTGATCTTTTCCATCCAATAGTCTTTCAATGGTCTACTATGCCCTACCTCGATTAAACGCAGGTTTTTTTTGGCAGTAAGAATTTCTAATGCCTTATTTGAGAATTCGGGAGCAACTACTGCTTCCATAAATGTTGCGATAATCTTCAGAGCCGTCTTCGAATCCACTCCTTGATTGAATCCGATTATTCCCCCAAAGGCAGAAACTGGATCGGCTGCTAAAGCTCTTGTGTAGGCCTCCTCTAAAGTATCCCCTAATGCAGTACCGCAGGGATTAGTATGCTTAATAATACAAGCAGCAGGGACATTCTTGAATTCCTGAACAATGGACCAGGCAGCCTCAACATCAACAATATTATTATAGGATAATTCTTTGCCCTGTAGCTTATTAGCCCCAGCGATGGTCCCTCTAATGTTTCCTGAATGGGCATAAAAAGCTGCTCTTTGATGGGGATTTTCTCCATAACGCAGATCCCCTATTTTCTGACCGCTAGCAATAAAGTCTCGAGGAAAGGCATCGTTATCAACTAAGCCTGCAAGGTAGTTGCTGATAACTGAGTCATAATGGGCAGTATGCCGAAAAGCTTCTAATGCCAAGTCCATTCGGAGCTCTAGAGCAATCTCTTGGTTTTCCTCCAACTGCGCAATAATTTCTTGATACCTATGGGGATTAACGACTACTGCTACCCTAGAAAAATTTTTAGCTGCAGCCCTAACCATAGTGGGTCCACCAATATCAATTTTTTCCACAGCCTCATCTAGAGTAACATCTTCTTTACTGATAGTTGCTTCAAATGGATAAAGATTAACTACTACCAAATCAATAGGGGAAATTTCGAATTCCTTGAGAATTTCCATGTGCTCCTTAGTACCTTTAGCTAATATTCCACCATGGACATTAGGATGTAAGGTTTTAACCCTGCCTTCTAGGATTTCCGGAAAATTTGTAACCTGAGAAATTCCAGTGACTTTTATTCCTGCTTCCTGTAGGCTTTTAGCTGTCCCCCCGGTAGAAACTATTTCCCAGCCCAGTTCAGTAAGCTTTCGTGCAAAATCTATAATTCCGGTTTTATCAGAAACACTTATTATGGCTCGTTTCATTGAATTCACCTCTTTTTGTAGGGGCGCCCATTGGGCGTCCACAATTTTTGGATACTATTGATGCAAGGGCGGACGCGCAATACGCGCCCCTACTTCTACTTTGCCTTCTGCAATCAGTTTGATAGCTTCCGGGTAAATCCGGTGTTCCTCGGCTAGAATACGCAGGCTCAGGGTCTCCTCGGTATCATCGACCAAAACTGGTACTACAGCCTGCAAAATAATGGGGCCGCTGTCCATACCTTCATCTACAAAATGTACCGTACATCCGGAAAATTTAACTCCGTAGTCTAGAGCCTGCTGTTGAGCATCTAAGCCTGGAAAAGATGGTAGCAGTGAAGGATGGATATTAATTATTTTTATTTGGGAATTACCTATAAAATATGGGCTCAAAATCCTCATGAATCCTGCTAAGCAGATAAGGTCACAGCTATATTTATTTATTAAATCTAGAATTTCTTGTTCATAAAGCTCCCGGGTCGGAAAATCCTGTCGGACTACTGTAATTGCAGGTATTTGATGTTTTTGGGCCCGCTCCAAGGCTAGAGCCTTTGGATTATCACTTATAACCACAGCAATTTTCGTCGGTATTTCATCTTTTTCTTGAGCATCAATTAAAGCCTGCAGATTTGTGCCCCGGCTCGATGCCAAAACTGCTATACGCAACCTCATAAAACTTTAACCTCATCATAAATTACTGCCTTTTCACCTGAGGAAATGTTGCCAATTTGATAAATACTCTCCCCAAGTTGCTCGCAAAGCTCCACGGTCTTTCTTGCTTCTTCCGAATCCATAATTACCACCATGCCGATACCCATATTAAAGGTCCTATACATTTCCTCTGTAGCTATATCACCCAGCTTTTGTAAAAGCTTAAACACAGGTAATACCGGCCAAGACCCTTGACTGATTTTAGCTTGACAGTTATCTGGTAAAATACGGGGTATGTTCTCTGTTAATCCCCCTCCGGTTATATGGGCTAAACCTTTAATTTTATAAAGCTCTAATATTTTTTTCATTAGTGCTACATATATCCTGGTAGGCTCTAATAAAGCATCACCTAGTTTTTGTTCTAGCTCTTCGATATGCTCGTCAAGAGAAAGTCCTGCCCTCTCCAAAAATACCTTACGGACCAAGGAAAAGCCGTTACTATGGAGACCACTAGAAGGAAAGCCTAAAATAACGTCCCCTGGTTTTATTTTACTACCGTCAATAATTTGGCTTTTATCCACTACTCCAACCACAAAGCCGGCTATATCATATTCACCTTCGGAGTAAAAACCGGGCATTTCCGCCGTTTCCCCGCCGATTAAAGCACAGCCAGCCTGACGGCAGCCCTCAGCGATACCTGCAACAATTTCCTTTACCTGTTGAGGCTCAAGCTTGCCTACAGCCAAATAATCTAAGAAAAATAAAGGCTCTGCTCCGGAAACTAAAACATCATTAACACACATAGCTACGGCATCAATGCCGATAGTATCATGTTTCTTCATTTGAAAAGCAATTTTGAGCTTTGTCCCTACACCATCAGTACCGGAAACTAAAATAGGCTCCTGATACTTTTTTATATCCAGTGCAAACAATCCGCCAAAGCCACCTAGTTCAGTCAATACTTCGGGGCGAAAAGTGCTTTTTACTAAAGGTTTAATGAGTTCAACCGCTTGATTTCCTTTATCAATGTCAACACCAGCTTGGCTGTAACTCATTCCCTTATTCGAGCACATAACTTTTCCCCCTTTCCATTACCAGTTTCTAAGCTGTGTTTGCCCAACTCCTGCGGTGGAGGTATGACAATAGGATAATCACCGTCAAGACAGGCTGAGCAAAACCCTTGATCCCTGCCCATAGCCTTAAATAATCCTTTTTGACTTAGATAATGCAAGCTATCAGCGCTAATATATTCTCTGATCTCATCTAAGCTTTTCTGGGCTGCAATTAACTCTGCCCGCTCAGAGGTATCAATACCGTAATAACAGGGATGCATAACAGGGGGTGAACTAATCAGTACGTGTACTTCTTTAGCACCATTGTGTCTTAACATTTCCACTAGTTTTTTACTAGTCGTCCCCCTGACAATGGAGTCATCAACTATAGCTACCCTCTTGCCGGCTATTTCCTGACGTATTGGATTTAGCTTTAATCTGACACCTAATTCTCTTAAATTCTGGTCAGGCTGTATAAAGGTTCTACCGGCATACCTATTTTTTAATAAACCTTGAGAAAAAGGAATACCTGCGGTTTCAGCATAACCGATAGCAGAGGCAGTCCCAGAATCGGGAACAGGAATAACCGCATCTACCTCTAAGAAGGCTTCTTTTGCCAGCTGTTTGCCCATATTCCTACGGGCATGGTTAACACTGATACCATCAATGATACTGTCAGGCCGCGCAAAGTAAATATATTCAAAAACACAGACCGCACCTTGATCTTGAGTGAAAATACGACGGGAATTCAACCCGCTTTTGTCAATTATCACTATTTCCCCCGGCTCTACATCTCTTAGAAATGTTGCCCCTAAAGTATCTAGAGCACAGGATTCAGAAGCTATGACATAGCCGTCATCACCAAGTTTACCAATACAAAGGGGTCTATTACCATATGGGTCCCGTACACCAATTAACTTTTCTTCGTTCATAACTACTAAAGAATAAGAACCTTTGATATCTATCATGCATTTCAACAAGGAGTCTTCAATAGAATTTTGTCCATATCTGGCTATGAGATTTATTATTAACTCAGAATCAATTGTGGATTGGAAAACAGACCCATTATTAGCTAACTTATCTCTCATCTCATTAGCATTAGTAAGATTTCCATTATGGGCTAAAGCTACACTACCCTGCAGATATCGACACACCAAGGGTTGGGCATTAAGAGCTAGGCTAGAACCGGTAGTTGAATACCGTACATGACCAATTGCCATATATCCTTCCATGCTTTTAATGTTTTCTTCAGTAAATACTTCTGCTACCAAACCCATATCCTTATGCAACTGAATACCGCAGCCATTGGTAACAGCAATCCCTGCACTTTCCTGTCCTCTATGCTGCAGGGCAAATAACCCGTAATAGGTCAGCCTAGTAACATCTAAACCGGGAGCATAAATTCCGAAAACACCACATTCCTCTGATAGTTTATCTAACCTTTCATCAAACATGGTATAGCCCCCTTATATCTAGCCTCTATTTCGTTAAGGGTTAGATTAATGGTAAAGCTATTGCCGTTTATAACTAAAGACTTGCCTTGGGCAACACCTAGCTTTGTTATTGGTAAGGAATGGCTTTGAGCCATTGCTTTTACTTTATCGGCATTTTCCCGGGAAACACTAATAATTATTCTGGATTGAGTTTCCCCAAAAAGTAATGAACTGGGCCGCAAGGTGCTTTCTTCCAACCTAATCTGAGCACCCATCCCTCCGGCCAGACAACATTCAGCTAAGGCCACACTTAATCCACCTTCACTACAGTCATGGGCCGAATTAATTAAATCTTCTTTTATTAACTTTAAAGTACACTCCTGCAGAGAAGTTTCCTTTTCTAAATCAAGATCTGGCGGCATACCTGCTTCTAAGCCATGATACATGACTAAAAACTCACTACCACCAAGTTCATCCCTATTTTCACCTAATAAATAGATTAAGTCATCCTGATTTTTGAAACTCAAGGTACAAACCTTTTCGATATCATCAATCAGGCCAACCATACCAACGGTAGGCGTAGGGAATACCGCTTCACCTTTTGTTTCATTATAAAAGCTGACATTACCGCCGGTAACAGGAGTATTTAACGCACGACAGGCCTCTCCTATACCTCGAGCCGCTTCTTTAAATTGCCAGAATATCTCCGGCTTTTCAGGATTTCCAAAATTTATACAATCAGTAACTCCTAAAGGTTTAGCTCCGGTACAAACAAGGTTTCTAGCCGCTTCACTGACCGCAATTTTTCCTCCCACGTATGGATTAAGATAAACATACCGAGAGTTACAATCTATAGTCAAGGCAATACCTTTTTTCGTTCCCTTTACCCTCACTACCGCCGCATCAGCTCCTGGGCGAACTACTGTATTAATTCCCACCATATAGTCGTACTGCTCATATACCCACTCTTTACTTGCTATAGTAGGTCTAGCTAGCAAATCTAAAAAGGTTTTTTGATAATTAGTGGGCTCGGGCAACTCACCAAGATTGCATTTTTGTATTTCAGCCAGCTGCTCGGGCATCTTTGCTTCCCGCTCAAAGACAGGACACATTTCCGTTAAGGCCTTGGCCGGAATCTCAGCCACAACCTTTTCTCCTTCTTTAATACGCAAAATTCCATCATCTGTCACTATGCCAACTACTACAGCATCCAAACCCCATTTTTTAAAGATAGACTTTACTTGGTCTTCTTTTCCTTTCATAGGAACAACCAGCATTCTCTCTTGAGACTCAGAAAGCATTATTTCATAGGGATTCATCCCTTTTTCTCTGCGTGGTATTAAGGCTACATCCATTTCAATTCCTGTGTCACCCTTTGAAGCCATTTCACAAGAGGAACTGGTCAGCCCCGCTGCACCCATGTCCTGCATTCCCACTACATATCCTGTTTTTATTAATTCCAGACAGGCTTCCATCAGCAGTTTTTCCATAAAGGGGTCCCCTACCTGAACAGCAGGACGTTTTTCCTCTGACGCTTCATTTAGCTCCTCCGAAGCAAAGGAGGCACCACAAATACCATCCCGGCCGGTTTTAGCCCCAACAACCATTACTGGATTTCCAACACCGGAAGCCACCCCTTTTGCTAGGTCTTTGTGTTCTAAAATACCTACACACATGGCATTAACAATAGGATTACCTTCATAAGACGGATGGAAATATACTTCTCCCCCCACGGTAGGTATACCTATGCAGTTTCCATAACCGGCAATTCCAGAAACTACTCCATTAAAGAGATACCTGGATCGGGCACTAGAAAGGGATCCAAACCTAAGCGAATTTAACAAGGCAATGGGTCTTGCACCCATTGTAAAAACATCTCTGATAATCCCCCCAACACCAGTCGCAGCCCCTTGATATGGTTCAATAGCTGAAGGATGATTGTGGCTTTCAACCTTAAAGGCCACGGCTAGCCCATCACCTATATCAATTACTCCGGCATTTTCCCCAGGTCCCTGAAGTACCTGAGCTCCTTTAGTTGGAAAAGTTTTAAGAACAGGCCGGGAGTTTTTATAGCTGCAGTGCTCAGACCACATTACAGAGAACATGCCCAATTCAACATAGTTAGGCTCTCTACTCAAAATTCCTTTAATCATTTCATATTCATAATCAGTAAGTCCTAGTTCAACCCAAGGCTTATTGTCTGTTTTACTCTCCATTTCTCCTGCCCCCTTTCAACCAGCTAACGATAGAGGTAAAAACATGTTTACCAAGATCATTACCTAGTACTGTCTCAGCACATCTTTCCGGGTGAGGCATCATACCCAGAACATTTCCCTTTTCATTAATTATCCCTGCGATATTATCGCTGGAACCATTAAAGTTACACTCAGGCGAGGTCTCACCACCAGAGGTACTATAACGAAAAACGATTTGCTTGTTGGCCTTAAGTTTCTCCAAGGTAGCCTCATCACAGACATAGGCTCCTTCACCATGAGCCACCGGCACTTGGATTACTTGACCCTGGGTATAGTCAAGAGTAAACGGCGTTTCATTATTTTCAACCTTTAAAAAGGTATCTTTACACACAAACTTCAAGTCCTTATTCCGAACTAATGCCCCTGGTAATAAACCAGCTTCCGTGAGAATCTGAAAGCCGTTACAAATCCCCAAAACAAGTCCGCCTTGAGTTGCGAATTTAATTACTTCAATCATGATAGGTGAAAACTTGGCAATTGACCCGGTACGCAAATAGTCTCCATAGGAAAAACCTCCGGGAAGAACAATGCAGTCATACTGTGCTTTAAATGTTTGATCCTGGTGCCACACATAATCTGCCTCCTGCCCCATAACTTCCTTAACTACATGGAAGCAGTCAGCATCACAGTTAGATCCTGGAAACACAATAACAGCGAACTTCATCTTATCTATCATCCCTTTCGCTATACTCAATGCACAAAAATATGAACTATTTTAATTCCAAACTCTCAATTCTCAATTCTACATTATTCTTAGAGCTATCCTTCCACTAATTCAAAACAATAGTCTTCGATAACAGGATTGGAAAGCAGCTTTTTGCACATTTCTTCTACCTGTGTAAGAGCCTCTTGTTTGTCTTCTGCCTCTAAACTTACTTCAAGATACTTACCTACCCTGACATCCATTACATCAGAGAACCCTAAGGATTCAAGTCCTTTTTTTACAGCGGTGCCCTGAGGATCTAGAATACTGGGTTTTAAAGTCACATAAACCAAGGCTTTATACATCAAGACCTGCCTCCTCTAATCTTTTCAATACTTCTTGGTAAGCATCCTCAACTTTACCTAGGTCTCTACGGAAGCGGTCTTTATCCATCTTTTCTCTGGTAGTCTTATCCCAAAAACGGCAGGTATCTGGGGATATCTCATCAGCAAGGATTATTTCCCCGGTGTTTGTACGGCCAAACTCTAATTTAAAGTCAACCAATTCTATCCCACATTTATCCATGTGCTCTTTGAGAATTTCATTAACTTTAAACGCTTCTTCAGTAATAATTGCCATTTCTTTTTTAGTAGCTAGTTCTAAAGCAGCAATGTGATAGTCATTAATCATGGGGTCACCTAGTTCATCGCTTTTCAAGCAAAATTCTAACACAGTGCTCTTCATAACAGTACCTTCTTCGATTCCCAACTTTTTCGCTAAGCTTCCCGCTGCAATATTTCTGACAATTACTTCTACAAGTATTATCTGTACTGCCTTTACCAGCATAGAGCGCTCATCAATTTGCTTAATATAGTGGGTTTTTATCCCTTTTTCCTCTAACAACTTAAAAAAGATACCCGCAATTTTATTATTCATAATTCCTTTTGACTGGATTGTTCCCCTTTTTACGCCATTAAACGCTGTAGCATCATCTTTATATTCCACCAAATATAAATTCTCATCATCAGTTTTATAAATTCTTTTAGCCTTTCCCTCATACAAAAAATCTAATTTTTTCAATATTATCTTCCCCTTCAATTTTTATTTGTTTTACGCGCCCACGAATAAACGAGGTTAGCGTAATTAGATGCCTGCTCTGGCAAAAATATAATCCACATGCTTAGTGTGATAGGAATAATCAAACAGCTCCTCAATCTCTTCAGTACTTAGATATTGGCTTAAGTTCTCATCCTGCGCTACCAATTCTTTAAAGCTTATTTTTTCATCCCAGGCTCTAAGAGCACTTTTTTGTACCCACTGATATACTGTATCTCTGGCGGCTCCTTTACTAACAACGGCTAGCATGACCCTTTGGGAGAAAATCAGACCTAAGGTCTTTTCTATATTTGCCATCATTACATCTTCATTCACCTGGAGGTCGTCCACAACTTTAATAAAGAGATTCAAGATATAATCTAGCAAGGTTGTACTGTCTGGTATGATAATCCTTTCTACAGAGGATTGGGTTAAATCCCTTTCATGCCAGAGAGCTACATTTTCCAAGGCAGGTATAACATTTCCTCTAATAACCCTAGCAAGACCTGCAACTCGCTCACTAGTCATGGGATTTCGCTTATGAGGCATGGCTGAGGAGCCTTTTTGTCCTTTTGCAAACTCCTCCATCACTTCAAATACTTCTGTGCGCTGCAGATTTCGTATTTCAGTAGCGAATTTATCCAAGGAGCTAGCTACCACTGCCAAAGTACTTAAATATTCAGCATGGCGGTCTCTTTGAATAATTTGAGTGGAAACCTCAGCTGGCTTTAAATTAAGCCTTGTGCAAACAAATTCCTCAATACGGGGATCAATATTAGCAAAAGTTCCCACCGCACCGGAAATTTTACCTACACTAATATTTTCAATAGCATTTTCCATTCTTGTTATATTCCTTAATGTTTCGGTATACCACATAGCCATTTTCAAGCCAAAGGTTACTGGTTCAGCATGAACTCCATGGGTTCGACCCATCATCAGAGTATACTTATACCTCAAGGCCTTTTCCTTTATAGTCTGTTCAAGCCTTTTTAGCTTAGCTAAAATTACTTCTCCTGCTTCCTTCATCTGAACAGAAAGGGCGGTATCCAAAATATCCGAGGAGGTCATTCCCATGTGGATATATTTAGCTTCATCCCCTACATACTCAGCAACATTTGTCAAAAAGGCTATTACATCATGACGGGTTACAGCTTCAATCTCGTCAATTCTTTCAACATTAAAATCCGCCTTTTCCCTAATAACCTTTGCTGCTTCACTGGGGATCTGACCAATTTCAGCCATCCCCTCACAGGCTAATACTTCAACCTCCAGCATAACTTTCAGTCGATTTTCAACTGACCATATTTTTTTCATTTCAGGTAAAGTGTATCTTTCAATCATAGAAATAAACCTCCAAAATTTAGTTACTAGTGAATGGAAAACCAATTATTTAACCACGGGCCCCTCCAGGGCACACGGATTAACACGGTTAAAACAATTTAATAATCTAAACTATTTTCATATCCTATTGGTGATGTTATGTGGTCTGGTGACTAGAGTAGTTGATGGTCGTTGTTTAAGATTCATAGTTGAGCAATCATCTCCATCAACTTACCTGAGGCTGTTCAAAAGTGGTAGATAGCAAGGCTCCGTAATGGTTCAAAACCGGAGGTGTACAAAGGTACATTGAGGATTTTGAGCCGTTACGGGAACGCAGCTAGGTACCGCTTTTCAACAGCCGCCTTTTTAAAACAAGCCCGGCGGGGAGTACTAGAACATACTTCTGCCTGGGCTAATGGTTCATTCAATTACTGCATTTTTCACCTTTTCCGCTTTAGCTTCAACTTCTAAAGCGAGATTTTGCTTAAATTCCTTAAATTTCTCCCTTAACTCAGGATACTTGACCGCAAGGATTTGCACAGCCAGCAATCCGGCATTCTTGGCGCCATTTATTGCCACAGTAGCCACAGGTATTCCGGATGGCATTTGGACAATAGCATAGAGAGAATCTAGCCCTTGCAAGGGTGTAGCATTAATAGGCACACCTATTATAGGCAGAGGAGTTACTGCTGCTAAAACACCCGGCAAATGAGCCGCAGCACCTGCACCTGCAATTATCACTTCAAGTCCCTTTTCCTCAGCCTTTTCAGCATAACCTAATGCACGGTAAGGTGTTCTGTGAGCAGAAGCCACCACCAAGTCATAACCTATTCCAAAGGACTTCAATACTTTTGCAGCTTCCTTCATAATTGGCAGATCAGAATCACTACCCATTACAATACCAACTAAAGGTTTAGACACAGCTTTGTTCCTCCTTTTTTTTTAGTGTGTGAGTGTGTAAGATATAAGTAACTTATCGGGACTCGTGCCCGGTACTCAGTGCCCAGTGACCAGTGCTCAGGATGTAATATAACATGGGGCATCTGCTGAACAGAAAGCAAGAAACAAGAGGTCAGAGGCAAGAACTAATATATATTCTTTTTCCTGCTTCATGCCTCCAGTATCCTGCATCTTGAATAGGATGCCACTTACACACCGACATTCTTGTATAGCCTATGAGTAATATTATTTAGCTAATAAAAAATCTAACAACAAACAATCCAGTTAAAATCCACATTGTTAAGCTGATTTCTTTAGAACGTCCTGTTAATGCCCGTAAGACTGTATAAGAAATTACTCCGAAAACTATACCTTCGGCAATGCTAAAAGCTAAGGGCATCATAAACATTGCAAAGAAGGCGGGGATTGCTTCTAAGTAGTCGCTAAAGTCAATCTTAGTGACAGGCTCCATCATAAAGATACCAACAATAACTAAAATTGGTGCTGTTGCAGCCGATGGGATTATTCCTACTAACGGAGAAAAGAATAGAGCTAATAAGAATAAAACACCAGTTGTTACAGCGGTAAGCCCTGTTCGACCGCCTTCGGCAACACCAGCAGCACTTTCTATATAAGTAGTGGTGGTACTAGTACCTAAAGCAGCCCCAGCCATGGTAGCAATAGAGTCTGCGAGCAAAGCCTTATTTGCCCTAGGTAAGTGCCCGTTTTTATCCAACATACCTGCTTTACTGGAAACACCAACTAAAGTTCCAATAGTGTCAAATAAATCAACAAAAGTAAAGGCAAAAATTATTGGAATAAGACCATAACTAAACACTGCCGCAAAGTCCATAGCAAATAAGGTTTCAGAAATACTAGGCGGCATACTTACTGGAGAAAATTTCTCGCCCAACTGCACAACCCCTAGAGGAATACCAATGATGGTTGTTGCTAAGATACCCCACAATAATGAACCTCTAACCTTTTTAACAACCAAAGCACCTGTTATAACTAAGCCAAAGATTGTCAGCATAATACTCTGGGGACTTGTACCAAAGGGAAGTAAAGCTAATAAGGCCTCGTCTGTAAAATAATGGGGAGTGACAAGTCCTAATGTTCCTGTAGCAGGATTGTGCACGATAATTCCTGCATTTTTTAAACCGATTAGTGCAATAAATAGGCCAATACCAACACTTACTGAATATTTCAAGCTTAAGGGAATCGAATTAACAATTGCTTCTCTAATCTTAGTTAAAGTTAGTAATAGAAAGATAACACCAGATATAAATACTGCAGCTAAAGCAGCCTGCCAGGAAAGCCCCATAGTCAAAACAACGGTATAAGCAAAAAATGCATTCAAACCCATTCCGGGAGCTAAAGCAAAAGGATAATTAGCTAAAAAACCCATTAAGAATGTTCCTATAGCAGCAGCTAAACAAGTAGCAACCATAACAGGTCCTGCCGGCATACCAGCATCACTTAAAATTAGAGGGTTAACTGCTATGATATAAGCCATAGTCATAAAGGTTGTAATACCCGCCATAATTTCGGTACGTACATTTGTACCATGTTCTTTTAGCTTAAAAATATTTTCTAACATTCTCTCATACCTCCAAATGCATTAATAAGTAATTATAGTAAATTCTTTTATTCTCCATTTTCAATTTTTCACTATTCCGCTATTCTTTATTGTCCCTCCCTTCTGGGAAAATACTCCTAATTTATTTTTAGACTATGCCCAAAAATACAAATAATAAAACCCAGACAGGTAGGTTATCCAAAAAACGAGGAAACCTACCCGCCTAGGCTTTTATCCTTTCGGTGTAATACTGGATCACCAGTACCCATGCCACTCGGACCTACTAACTAGAAGCTGGAGGCTAGAAACTAGAAGCTAGATAATTAATAAATAATAATCCTGCTACTTGTATCATGTCTCTTCTTTCTTGAAAGTGGAACCCTAGGTATGCTTTCTCCCGTAGCCGGATGATTTACGGTCAGCCGGTAGAAACTTGTGGGCCATATCCCCACTAATTATACGGAACATATACTATTTTCACTATTTATATGTAAATTTTAGCACTTAAATTGTCGTTCGTCAATCAAAACGCGAACAATATTAACCTTTTTCCAATTAACATTCGTAAAATATTCATCCAAAGCATTCCTGTCATCCTGAGCGATAGTGAAGAATCTTAATATCCTCGGCTTTTTAGAATGTAGAATGTAGAATTGAGATTAGTTAATTGAGAGTTGGGAATGGAGAATTGAAAATTAGTAAGTAAAATTAAGTTGTTTCGGATGCTAGATTAAGCTTAGTGGGTGTTCAAAAGGGATGGATAGCAAGGCATATTTTTAGCCTGGAACCGGAGTCGTATATAAGTTGGGGACATTCCTGTCTTTGTAGGTGTGTCCCCTTTCCTTTTTCCGTCGAGGATTCCAGGCTAAAAATTAACGCAGCTAGGCGCCCTTTTGGGCACACGCTCTTTATTATCGTTCTTCGCGGAAGTACGGTACGCCTAAGCCTTTAGGCGGGGCATTCTTTCTTGATTTTCGCATAGACACTACAACTAAAACCATTATTGTAACCAGATAAGGCAGCATATCAATAAAATACTGGGATATTGGGAAGCCTGTTCCTTGAATCCTAAAGCCTATAATATCCATGCCGCCAAAAAGATAGGCGCCAATAAGAGCTTTAAAGGGATTCCAGGCTGCAAAAATTACTAGCGCAACTGCAATCCAGCCTCTTCCGGCTGTTACATTTTCCTGCCAAGCGGGCACATATACTAAAGACAGGTATACACCACCTAAGCCGCATAAAGCCCCACCCAAAAGAACATGTGCATATTTATATAGGGTAATATTTATACTAGCTGCATCAGCAGCTCCGGGATTCTCTCCAACAGCAATCAAATTTAACCCTTTTCTGGTTTTATATAAATAAATGCCAAGAATTATAGCTGTTAAATACCCTAAATAAATAAACAAATCTTGGGAAAATAACGCCTTGCCCAGAATTGGAATATTTGCAAGCCCTGGTATTTCTAAGGGTTTAAAGAAAAGCTTTATAGCATTGGGAGTAACCTGCCCTACTAAATCCTTACCAATAAAAGCGGAGAAACCTGTGCCAAAGATAGTAAGTGCCAAACCGGATACGACCTGATTTGCCCTTAAAGATATTGTCAAAATAGCAAATATTAATGCACCCATACCTCCTGCAAACATTGCCGCTAACAAAGCTAATATTGGATTACCAGTTATTAGACCTATCTTAAAGCCTATAACAGCCCCCATCAGCATCATACCTTCTACACCTAGGTTAAGGTTACCGGCTCGCTCAGTTATTATTTCACCTAAAGTAGCAAAAAGAAGAGGTGTTCCCGCCACTACAGCCGCCGCCAAAAAGGATGTCATAAAGTCCATTATATTTCCCCCTTACTAACTGCCGGCTTAGCAGAACCGTTTTTTGTTAACTTATATTTTATAAAGAATTCGCTGCCTAAGACAAAAAATAGAATCATGCCCTCTAAAATCATTGCTGCCGCCGCAGGTATTCCAAAGGCAGTCTGAATAAAGGACCCCCCTTGAATAAGGGCAGCAAAGAGTATAGATGCTAATAAAATAAAAGGAGCACTCAAAGAAGCAAGCCATGTAGTAATAATAGCGGTAAAGCCTACACCACCCGATACCTCCACATTAAGGGTATTACTCACTGCTGAAGCCTGAATCATACCTGCCAAACCACATAATCCACCACTTATTAATAAGGCAATTATTATTGTTCGTTTGACATTGATTCCAGCATAACGGGCAGTGTTCTCGCTTTCACCTAAAACAGAAATTTCATAGCCCAGTTTTGAACGATTCATAAAAATATAAACTATAATAATTAAAATAAGTGCGAATATCCAGCCTATATGAATTCCTAAAAAATTAGGCAAAATTGCATTATCTGAAAAGTTGGGTATCTTCGGAAAGCCCAATGCTCCTTTATCCCGCCATGGACCATACTGCAAATAAGTGACCCATTTTATCGCGATGTAGTTCATCATTAAGGTAATAATCGTTTCATTGGTCTCCCACTGAGCTTTGAAAAATGCAGGAATTAGAGCCCATAGTCCTCCAGCAACCATACCAGCAATCATCATTAGTGACAATAGAATTGGTTTTGGTAAATCCGGATATCTTAAAGCAAAAAAACTGGCAGCAAAGGCCCCCATCATTATCTGCCCTTCGCCCCCTATATTCCAAAACTTCATTTTAAAAGCAATGGCGATTCCTAAGGAAGTAATAACTAAAGGAATGGCTGTGATAATTGTTTGATTAATTCTATAGTTGGAACCAAAAGCTCCTTTAATCAAAGCAGCATAGACCTCTAAAGGATTTAAATTAAGTATCATAATAAAAATAGCAGAGGTTAATAAGGCTAAAATTATAGCAACGGTTCTTATGCCAAAGCTTTTGCCTTGTGTAATTTCACTTCTTTTAACAACCTTATACAGCATAGGCACCCTCAGTTTCCTTGATTTTTTCCCCTAGCATCATCATTCCAATTTGTTCTTTAGTTGCCTTCCTTGCATCTACAATCCCAGTAATTTCACCATTAGATAATACCAGAATTCTATCACTTAAAGCAATTAAGGAATCTAAATCTTCCGCAATATAAAGGATAGCAACACCTTTTTGCTTTTCTTCATTTAATAAATCATATATTTTATGGCAGGTATTTATATCAAGACCTCTAACCGGATAGGCAGTAATCAATAATTCCGGATTGGTATCTAATTCCCTTCCTAATAGAACCTTTTGAATATTACCACCTGAAAGATCTCTAATAGGATGGTAAATTCCTGGTGTTTGAACATCCAATTTTTCAATAATCTCTTTTGCCTTAATGACAGCTGGTTTTCGATCAACAAAAAAGCCCTTTTGCTTTTGATACTGCTTTAATAAGACATTATCTACAATACCCATGGCCGCAACGAGACCCATCCCTAATCTATCTTCAGGAATGAAGCTCATACTTACCCCTTTAGTAATTATCTCTTTAGGATTTTTACCCACTAAATTTTCTTCTTTAAATAATATTTCGCCGGATTTTATGGGATAAAGGCCTGCTATAGCTTCACATAACTCTTTTTGTCCACTTCCAGCTATTCCAGCAATACTTAATATCTCACCCGCATATAAATCAAAGTTTAAGCCTTTAAGAACTTCAATTCCTTCATTGTTTTCTACTTTAAGGCCTCTAACCCGTAAAGTAATGGTATTCCCCTGCCTATCCACTCTTTTTATTGACAGATCTACAGGATGGCCTACCATTAGTTCAGTGAGTTCTTTAGGATTTGTCAGGTTTTTTTCCAGAGTAGCAACCGTTTGACCCTTGTGAAGAACAGTTATCTTATCAGATATTTCCATTACCTCATTCATCTTGTGACTGATAAATATTACAGCACAGCCTTC
>JUEF01000080.1 GCA_000802045.1 Peptococcaceae bacterium BICA1-8 | reverse complement strand
TAGGTGTTAGGCTGGTGGCTAACCTTTGCCTAATCCGGACTCTCACCGGCAAGAACTGCCAAGCTTAGCTTGGCGCACCCATTCTCCATTCTCCATTCATTCTAACCTTGCCCTATATTTATCATAATCTAAAATATTCCAAATTACAGCTAGGTTAAATAAAAAAACAACAGGAGTAATGTTTGTACTTAGTGATTCTTTAATAGATATGTGATATATTACTTTATGTTGTTATTTAAACACTAAGACTTAAGTTTATAAATGCAAAAACGGTTGGCATTAGAGGAGGACAAAATTAAATGCTTTTTGAAACCAAAGTTAAGCCATTAAGAAATCCAAAAGGAATTCTTATGGTACTATCTGCGGCTGCGTTATGGGGGATATCCGGTGCTGTCGCTCAATACCTATTCCACCAAAAAGGCTTTAGCCCAGAATGGTTAGTTGTAGTACGTTTATTAATCTCAGGTAGCTTATTATTAACTTTTGCAAGAATAAAAGAGAATTTAAATATCTGGGATATTTGGAAAAATAAGAAGGATGTTACAAGTTTACTATTATTTAGTATTTTGGGGATATTGGCTGTCCAGTACACATACTTTGCGGCTATAAACCACTCTAATGCTGCTACTGCTACTATTCTACAATATCTTGCTCCTATGCTAATTTTTTGTTACTTAGCACTACGTACTAAAAAATTCCCCACCCTAAAGGAAACCTTTGCCGTGGTTTTAGCACTTCTAGGTACATTCCTTCTGGTAACCCAAGGAAGTATCCAAACCTTATCTATCTCAGGATTAGCTTTGTTTTGGGGTCTTAGCTCTGCATTAGCATTGGCCTTTTATACTTTACAACCTATCAACCTTCTTTCCAGATGGGACTCTGCAATAATTACAGGCTGGGGAATGTTAATAGGAGGAGTTAGTTTTAGCTTTATCCATCCCCCTTGGGTTTTTCAGGGGCAATGGTCTCTTAATTCATTCTTTGCAGTATCATTTATAGTACTATTCGGAACATTAATAGCTTTTTATTTCTATTTAGAAAGTCTCAGATATAATACTGCCACCGAAACTAGCCTATTAGCCTGCGCTGAACCACTGGCTGCCGCCTTAATAGCTGTTATCTGGTTAAAAGTCCCCTTTGGTATTTCAGAGTGGTTAGGTACATTTTGTATACTAAGTACCATCATTATTCTGTCTTTGATTAAAAACAAAGAGATCTTAAATACTGAAAAAAAGCCGCTGGAAATAGGATATTAAACCACATCCAATACTCCATGCAGCTAAAAGCGACAAAGGGCCCTCGGTCCCTTTGTCGCTTTTTATTTCACCTGCTTGAAGTTAGTTCCATCCCATTCAATCACTGCATATTTGCCAAATGTACCTGAAACGGTCAAGTCCTGCACAACAAGGCCGTATTTGACAACTTTTACCTCTGGATCTTTGGGAAACTCACCAGCAATGCACCTCATATCAATTTCGTATAAAGGATTCGTCTCTACTAGCCTTTTATTTATAAACTGTCTCTTTATCGGATTTAATAAAGCTTCCGTCCTCGTAGATATAGAAATGCATAGTAGAAAAATCGCTTTTTAAATCTTGAATAACATAGGTACCCTTTACATCAATAGTTACTGATGGTCCACTTGTATCATGGGCATATAAGGTAAATGATCCTGATAAATCAGCTTTTTCCCCCTTTTTCTTGCCTGGCACGGCACCATAGGTTCCAAAAACTCCACCTGGACCATCAACTTCCCCCTGTCCATCATAGCCCGCTTCATCGGCATGGGGACGAACCATAAATTTCACATTTTCCGAAGTCATATTTCGAACCATTACCTTCACTTGAAAAATATTTTCTCCAATTACATTACCTTTTTCCCCTTCTGCTTCCTCATCATTACAGCCTACAGCTGGAAAAATAATGAGAATAGCAAGAAGTAATAAAAGTAACCTTTTCCTCATTTGATCATCTCCCTTAATTAGAATGGGGGTATTAGGATTAGGGACACACCTGCTATACAGGAGAGAGGATGCAGGACCTTTAATACCTCTTGCCTCTTAAATGACCGGAATGTCCCCAGAACTCATACTACTTTTGATCCGCAATTGGGGCAAAAGGCAGCGCCGGGGACAATTTTAGCACCGCATTCTGCACAGAATTTATTAGCTGGCAAAGCCGGGGTTTCTTCCTTAATGTCCGGTTCTTCTATAATATCAGGGCATTTTAAGAAGCTTTCTATCATTTGCAACATTTGGAATCCGCTCACTGATGCAAGCTCAATTTCATTATTCCCAAAAACAAACGTTAGATTATCCTTGATTCCCGCACAAACACCCAATCCACCAGCGACCATCATTTCATTATTCTTATTAAGATTAAAATTCTCAATCATTATTATGGTTTCAGGAATAAGAAAGTTTTTAGCAAAAATTGCATATTCCCTTGTCAAAAGATAACCATCTTGGAAAATTGCACACTCTTTTGCTATCAAGCTTTCCATAATCTCTTTGACTTTATCTTTTCTAGGCCCGGTGTATTTGTAATTCTTTTTAAGCATTTGCACCAGACTGTTTGGAGTCGGCTTTTCTAGTTGTTTGGAAATATCTGTTAAGGTTAAGGTATCACCTAAAATCTCCTGTCCTTGATAAGTTAAGAGAGCTTTTTGTCGGTAAATATCGACCATTGCTAAAAGTACTAACATTTCATCATTACTTAATAAAACCTCGATATCGGCAGTTTTAATCCTGGACATACCTATATACTCGGAAATTTCATATATAGTATCATTAAAATTTTTAGGTATACTAAAAAGCATCTCACCTCCATCGTTTTCTGCCATTACAATCTTATCATCTACTTTATAGGTATACTTTTCCACATATATAAATCCATCTCTTAAAATTAGCCTTGTGCATTTCTTGGCATTGGCTGCGATTTCTAGGATTTCTTTTGCTTCACCTGTTAATGTTCCACCTTTATATATGCCTTTCTCTTCTAAGCTTTTCTCTTCTGTCCCATCTAATGCTTCATTAATATTAGCAAATAAGCTAATTTCTGTTCTCTTGGGAAAGTCTTTAGCCAAAAACGTTATTTCTTTTGTTGTTAGCTTCATCTTCCTTCGCCCCTTTCTATCCGGTACCTTCGTTATTTAGTCTTAAACATCTCACCTATTTTTTTATTTATGGGTTCAGTTACACCTGGCTTGATAGCAAATTCATCGGATAATCCTACAGCACCTTTAATACTTGAGTGCACTACCACTGCCTATTTATTTTCTGTGTGGCAAACTTTGCTGCTGCCTCTGCTGTAACAGTTTTCCCCGACAATTTCCCACCAGCCTCCCAAGCAACCCGAACCTTTCCACCCTTTAGAGACGTTGAAATTAGCTCTCCGCCATAACCCTTGGAGAGTGCATCAGGTACAGCATCTAAACCGGCTTTGACCGCTCCTTCAACAGCTCCTTTAGCAGCACCTTCCCAGCCTTCTGATATTCCACCTCCAACAACCTCTCCACTAACAGTTACCAGAGCTTTAGCGGCAGGATTTTTAACAAAATCGCTATATGCATCAGCGCCGCCCTTTGCTAGACCTGAAGCAAGAGAAGTAGTACTAATCCCATCTTTAGCCATGGTTCCAAGTGCACCTTTAGATACCTTATAGATTACTCTAATATTTTTTCCTGCCGGCCCGGTAGCAGCAGCCATACCATCAATAACTGCATCACTAACTGCACCAACTGCCTTGGCTCCCGTTTCTAAACCGGCATTTAAATTCCCCGCTGCCGTCCAGGTATCGGCAATCTTTTTATCTATGGCTTGTGTTTTTCCAATAATCGCTTCCAGTTCTTTCTTATCAGAAGTGCCATGCTTTTTGCCCAATTTAATAAGATACTCTTCTTCCTTCAGCTTTTCCTGTATTTTTGCCTCCGCTTCTTTAACTAACTGGTCATGAGCTGTCTCACCCTTGGTGTTCTTTTCAAATTCCTTATTTATGAATTCTTTATCCTTTTCAAAACCCGGTTTGACAACCTTCTCATAAGCTTCTGGATCAAAAACTCCACCTGTTAGAGGATTCACCCATTCACCGGTTTCTGGATCTTTGACGTATTCGGTGGTTCCTCCTTTATGGTCAGTTTGGATAGTCATTGTTTCAGGCTCAACTGGCTCTGGTTCTAACTCTTGCTCAGCTGGCAATTCTTGTTCTGATTTCGGTACAGATGGTTCTTTATTACTATCCTCTTCGCCAAGGTCACTATCAGAATCACTGCTATCGGTTTGATCGTCATAATCCTCAGATTCATAGTCACTTTCATATCCCTCATCACTACTTTCTGAGGGGCTATAACCCGACCCTTCGGATTTCTCATTATCTCCCACAGAGAAGGGATCATCATCAGGTTCATCAGTATTACCCATCGCATCAGCCATCATGATCATCGCTAATTCTTCATCGGTTTTCCCTGGATATTTATCCTTATACCAATCCTTATCCCTAGCCTTTGCCTTAGCCTTGGGCTTAGGTCTTAGGAGGGTTTCTAAAACATGGACGACAACTCCCACTAAGGGTGGGAAAAGTGCCCCAGCAGCAGCTTGAGCAGGACCATCTGGCCCTGGAATATTCCCGGCTGATGCCATTTTTGCCCCTAAAGCTGTCAAAACATATGGCGGTAAATCTTTACCTAACATATTCCCGCTGGCTGTCACTTGATAAGTATTAAAATCTGCTCCTTTTGTTTCTGAGGCTGCCCTTTCAAAGGTTGCATCCCCTTGAAGGTCTAACTTAGCCGCAATTACCTGTTCTTTTTGGAGGATAACCAAACCCCCAGCCCCTATCTTGGCTTTGTAGGGCAGCTTAGTAAGGTCCGCTGCAAAATTAAAGGAGGCCTTAAGGCTATTTTCCTCCCGTTCAGTAATTTCACAAATCTGGGAAAAGGGCATACCTTCATATCTACCAATTAATTCAATAGAATCGCCCTTATCAAGGACCGTTAGTTCAAAATCCTTTAAACTAAAGCTGCTCTGACCATCTTTGACTGGTCCCATGATGGTACTGGTTTTTATGGTATCAAGATTTATTTGATATGTTCCTGTAAAGTCAAATAATTGAGGTGGCATAGGTGAAACGCTTACATAAAAATCGGGATATCCTTCATTATCATAAGCTACAACTGACATATCCGGTAATGAAAGTATATATTCACCGGCTGGGAGCACAATACCCGGAGCTGCAATCCATAAGCCATTTGGTATGGTACCTAACATTCCACCATATGCTTGATATTGACCATACACTTTACCTGCTTTGTCGGCAATGCTGATAATCCCTGGGGGTGTCCCTTGACCGCCATTAAAGGTATTAAAAACTATTTCATCAATTTGAAAAGATTCCTCTAAGGTAAAGCTTGCAGGAAATGGCTTAGTGGGAGGCTTTTCTCTTAAAATAGCCTCATAACTTTCCGGATTTTCTCGAATGCCCACTAACCCTTGGCTGCCTCCAACTGCAATTACATTTTCTTCATTTGCATCTCCACTTTTTTCCGGATCATTTTCCAAAACCCATTTAAGCAAATTTTTCTTATATTTTTGCCAGGCGGAGTAATCAACGCCTTTAATTAAGACTGCTCCGGCTAAGCCAGTTTCACTATTTCGAACAAGCCTTGTATCATCACTGATATGTAGGGAGTAGTTACCAGCAAGGAGTACGATTTCCTGTTCAGCAATAAAAATATTATCAATAGATGACCCTTTCGAAGCCTCTTTCTGCGTTTCACTTAAATCTTGAATATTTCCTACAGTAGAAGGTCTTGTAACAAAAGCTCCATAGATATTACCCAGCTCATCCTCTATAAAAAAGCTTACTGTCTCCAACTGAGGGTTTTCCTGAGGGTAGGAATAGGGAAGATATACACCCCTTAAAAGAGTATCAGTTTTTAAACTGAATTTAATAGGTGCCTTATCACTAGCTTGTGTTTCGGTAATCTCACGACTACCCTGATAACCTATAATGAGATTTCTATTTTCATCATAATTCATATATTCTGAATACCAGCTGCCAGTTTTATAAAACACCCGCTCATAAGGCTCTTCCGGTGGGGGTGATGTACTTGGAGCACAAAGGGCAGCAAGGGGTAAAATCGAAGCTAAAAAAATCACTATACAGAAAATAACCGCCAGCTTTTTCTTTAAATTGCGTTTTCCCATAATCACACCTCCTTATTTGAAAAAATTACCGGCAATAGAGCTAATTAATCCTACACCGCCCTCAATATAAGCCGGCATTTTACCTAAAAATCCTATCGAATAAAGCCATAGAGTAGAAAACGACCAAGCGATAGCAGAAGTAAGAATGGTATTTTTTATGGCTTGTTTTCCTTTAAGCTTACTTATTTCCATTGACGCCGAAGCTGCAGCGGTCATCAGACCTGCTGAAACAAAACCACCCGTTATAGACCAGCCCATCACAAAGGTGGCTAAAAGTGCCATAACTGCAAAAGGAACCATAAAGGTCATACCCTTTTCTACTGCATGGGAAATTGTTTTTTTCCCGAGACTGACCTTTAGGTCCGAATTAAACATCCGCAAAAGTCCGCTCAGGAAAGCCTTACACAAAGAACCGAAAACTAGCCCCACTACAATGCCAAACAGAATATTTGATAGATTAAACCTATCTAGTGGATTAAAAAATGCTGTTATCCCAAAGGCAATAAAGCATAACTGCCGAAAAAACCACCGCAAACCATTACCTTTAGCAATATCCTCCGTCATCAAAGTCACCCCCTATATTTGCCCGAAAAAGGACCATGTAAATAAGACAACTGCTCCGGCAATAGTAGCAAGAGGGATGCTCAAGGTACTTTTGCCGCCAGTCATTTCCCTAATGCTCATAATTATGGGACCGGTAGCCCATAAAACACCAGTGACACCAAAAGCAATAGAGGTTTTCCATCCGAAAAAAAAGGAAAACAATATTCCGCAAATACCGTAAATCAACGCCCCGCTATAGCTTAAACAAAATGAAGAAATTGCCCAGCCTAGGCTTTTGTCTGACTTAGTAAGCTTTAATACCAGCCAGATTATTGCCCCTAAAAGCGGTATGACTGTTAGCCCATAAACTAATCCCGCACCGGCAGAAAGCATTACAAACTGCAGTCCCTTTTGCCCGGTTTTATAGAGATCAAGTCCTGTCTGCATAAAGAATAGAGCAAAAGCTAGGGCTGAAACAGCAAAGGAAAAGAACCAAGGAATGCCGGCAACAGCTGACTTTAAAGCTGACGCGGGACTAATCATCATGGAAATAATTGTTCTAAAAATCGAGGGTTTTGTTTTTTCCATATTTTTGTACACCTCGCTAGATTTTTATTTTAATTTGTACTTACTATTCTATTCCGTAAAGGCTTTTTAATCTTTCCCTCGTCAGTGGCTCTGTTTTGGCAACCATTCCTTCTTCATATTCTCCACTTAAGCCCATGCTTGCCATGAACTTTTTATACTCTTCCTCTGTATAGAAAGAAAATAGAAGAGAGGCTATATTTCCCGATTTATAATGGACTCTATCAAAATAAACCCAAACAGTGTGACCTTTATCATCTTGGGTAACTTTATCAGCTGTACCAAATACGTCAGTTATTGCCCCCATATTTTTTAATTTTTGATCGTCAAGTAGTTTGTTAAATTCTTCAATAGGCATTGTATTAGGTTTCTCTTTTTTCGCCGGAGGTATAGCCCCTTTATCCTCAGAACATCCTGTCAAAAAGATCGTCATAGTTAACACCAACACCATAACCAAAATAAACATTTTTTTCACCACTTTCACACACTCCTTTTCTCATATTTAATATTTTTTAACTAACTTAGTCACAAACAGACCTATCTTAGATTTTTCTTCTTAATTGGAAATTTCGTTTGCTTTTTACCTTTCGACTGTTCATTGCATATATCAAAAAACCGCCTACGCCAACTAATACCAATTGACCTAGAGTAGGCTTTGTTTCCTCCTCTAAAACATTTAGATAAGGAAAAGCTCGGAAATATCTTACTGTTGTAATGGTATTAGGGCTTTTGATATACCCCCCACTGCTAATTTTTGTTGTATAACCGTCTATACTTTTACCGTTAGACAGCTTAAAGGTGTAGCTAACAATATAGGTATATCTACCTGATTTTCCGTCGGTGCGCTCTCCACCTTGTCTTCTCACATTAGTAATAACGGCTGTATCTTTTTCGCCGATGACACCTAAAACAACAGTGCCAACTCCCCATAAAATAAGTGCAATTCCAAGCAAGGTTAGGAATATCCGCATTACAATATTGCTATCAATTGATTTAGCCATCGAAATCACTCCTGCATTAATGTTTTATTTTAGGCATAACAACATTATCTGCTCTTTGTAAAATTACTTCCTCTACTTGGCTATAATTTTTTTCTGTACAAAACACCGCTATTTTTTCAGTAAATCCGCCTCTAAGTAGAATTGTTTTAGATTTAGGGTAAAATTGTACCTTCTGTATTTTTTTCCATTTGATAAAAACTGTTTGCCTTGACTGGGCAAGAAGCCCGGCTCCCATAGCTGCAGGTTTGCGGGAGAGTAATCCTAGTACAACCGTAAGTACGTTAATAATAAAGTTCCGCTTCGCCTGCTTCTTCTGGGTGTAATTTAGGATTCCTTTATCATCAATAATAAAGCCTGCCGCATATTTGCCACCGTAAACTATCATGATTAAGATATAGGTTAGCAAGAAAGTAGCACTGATAAGCCCTAGTGCGTACAGCGTATAGACAGTGAAAACCTTCTCCCTCATTACAATAAAAAGGATAACGGCAAGAATACCAAAGGGTATACCGATAGCAATTGCCAGTTGTCTAAGAATAATCGGATCACGGAAAATAGGTACATCTATTTCCCATTGCATATATTTTTTATTCATTACTTTAACAGCGGACATTTACAGCGGAAGCAATCCTCATTAGCAATATCATTAATCGATGCACAGGCTATACAAAATAAAAAGGTATCCTTTGATTTATCATATTTTTCATATCCAAAACCTTTGTGATGACGGACTTTATCGCCTATATTGTAGTAGTTATAGACAATGTCATTATTCTCAGTACTATGCTCATAAATCTTGCCGTTATCATCCCTCCGAACCTTGTATTCATATACGGTATTGGTGGTATATGTGTCGTTATTTTTATCCCAATGTTTCTTTTCATATATCCTCTTATCATCAACAACACCATCCCATGTACTATCCCGACTTTTTTTAAAATTCTGAACTAAAGCGATGGTTACAAACATGCCTCCAATTCCCATACCATAGTATAGTGAGTAAGGCCAATCAACTTCACCGCTGTACGAACCATAGATAGGAAATGCTATCACAGCAATTGCTGCTATGATAATAGAAAAAAGAAATGCCCAATTTTTGGAGGCCATTGAATATCTAGCAAAGCGTGGATCATCGATTTTAGGTGAAAAACCGACATACTGTGGATTATTAAACACAACATTCTTTTTTTCTCGAAATACCTTAGGCTTATCTGGTAAGACCTCTAAACCACAACCGGTGCAAAACTTTGCTTTTTCTGGTAACTGGGTACCACAATTTGCACAATACATAAAATCACTCCTTGAATTAGGTTAGGGGACACACCCCTCTCTAAAGCGGTTTAAGTACTCAGATTCTTCGCTACGCTCAGAATGACATTCTAGGTGTTGCCCATATTAATTAGCTTTTTCAGTGACCTCCAGTTTCATTTTCCTGTCTCTTGCATCTGGCTTCTTTCTTCTTGAAATAACGGCAGTTCTTCTACACCTAAGATCATGCCGCAAACATTATTGGGAAATATATTTACGAATTTGTTGTAACTAAACACAGTATCATTGTAAATATAGCGACATACTTCAACCTTCTCTTCCAGCTCCTTCAATTGCTGTTCAAGCAGTATAAAACTCGCCTCGGTTTTAAGTTCAAGGCACTGCTCACTTACAGTAAACAGCCTCTCTAAAAGTCTGCTTATCTCATGGGAGGATTTCATAATGTCGATAGCTGTCTTTGCATCCATAAGATTGATTCTTGCTTGGATAATCTGGATCAGGATTTCCTGTTTATAGAATTTGAAGCCAAAAACCATATCCACATACTCTAGAATCAAATCATTTCTCTTTCTGAGTTGTAGATTTAACTGTATCCAGCTGTCCTCCACCAGAATTTTTTTATTAGCCATCTTGCTATAAAAACATATCAGCCATCCAGCAATGACAATAATGAGTACTAAAAGAGTCCCAATAATATATTGCATAATATCCTCCCGGCATTTTGAACTTTCCAATATTTGTTTTGTATAGGTAATTTAACAACTTGAATATATCCTTTTTTGACCACTCCAAAAACACACAAAAAGTGTTGTTTATCAAAAAACAGCCCACACAAAAAGGGTGGGTACGTATTTCCCAAAAATACAAGGAGCCTGCGGCTTTCACCGCAGGCTCCTTAACATCTTACTCCTATTAATTTTTATCCGTGAACAATTTAATTAGCTCCATTTTATTATTGATATTAAGCTTCTGATAAATGTTTTTAATGTGGTATTTTAAAGTATTTTCGCTTATAAATAGATTTTCAGACATTGCTTTATATGTGTAGCCCCTAAGTAATAGCTTAACTACCTCCATTTCTTTTTCTGTAAGGTTTTTATCAGACTTAAAAATAGATAGAGCCTGATCCTGTTCGCTTTCTACCATGTTAGCAAACTTAATTATAAAGGGATGATTTTTCAGTAGTTTTGTAAGCTGGGCATTTAGTATAGGTAGCATAATCATGACAACAAAAATAACTACCAAAGCAATAATTGAAGCTAACCGGACACCGTTTTCTAGGGAAAAAATATGATTGCCGATAACACCACCGATAATTATGCCTAGCACATTCATGGATAGCCCTATGCCTAATATTTGAGCAGGGTTATCGGAATAATCAAACATGTTGCCCAAGATACTCCACCAAAATAAATCACAAACCCCAAAGGCACCTAGCATAAGTGTATTAATGATTAGATAACTAGTAACTGAAGTATCCAGCCACATAAAAGAAATAAAAGAAAGCCCAATCATAATCATAGCAACATACAAAATATAAGCTTTATTGGTTCTATCGGGCATATTTCTGAGTATTAGCAATGCCACAATATATGGAACAGCCCAGTAGTAACTTGTGAGAAGCTCGTAATGACCAAAAGCAGGAGTCACAACCTGATACATAAGCCCCGAATTTATCGTAATTATTACTATAAATACACTTAGAAAGACTAATGGTTTGAGAATGGAAGATGTATTTTGTGGAAACCTCGCTGGGTATACTCCTTTTATATATTCTTCACCGGGAGATGCTTCTAATCTAAATGTCATTAATAGTGCCCCTAAAAGAGCGATGATTATTATACCTAGACCAATAAATCCTGAAGTGCTTACAGTCACTACATTCGTAAAAATCATAATAATATTTGAAAGGATAAGGACATCAGCAGCAGTTTTAATACGCTGTGAGGGGTGAGAATACGTTTTATAGTAAAATCCCCAACTAGCTACGCATAGACCTGCGAAAAAAGCCATGGGGGCCATTGCTATGTACCAAAGAAAAGAAAATGGCAAAAAGAAGATCAGACTTCCTGAGATGCAAACTACTGTTGAGATAATCATTGTCATTTTGGCAGCAAACTGCCTTTTTATAAAAAATCCACTGGTAAACAAGCCAATGAAATGTGCAAGCACTGCAACTAAGCTAAGAAATGAACCATCTGCTTCTGAATTTTCTGCCAAAGAATACAATATCTGTCCTTCAAAGGGAAAGGATAAAAGCCAGGCAAAAAACAGCGAAAAGCCAATGGTCGAATATTTTCTCTGAACTGCAGCTTCATTTATTTCTACTATACCCATAATTAACTCTCTCTCCCGTCCCCATAATTTATCTTTTTATTTTTCATTTTAGCATGTAAATGTTGAGAATAATATGGATTATCAAGATAATTATGACAGATAGTTTGACTATTATGTTGTTTTATTTTAGAAAATTGACTAAATAAAAAAGCAATAAAATAAAAGCGACTGACTTATGTCAATCGCTCTCTTTTTGTTATCACACAAAATTACTTTTTCATTCCAGTATAAATATGAACTGCGTCTCTCAAAAATACTGCTGCACCCGGTTGCTCCTTATCATAGTATGCTGTAAATCTTTCATCATCAACATACATTTGAGCAACACCTGCATGGGCTTCTTTTGTGTATCCTTCCCAATAAAAGCTTAACCACTGACGGTGCAAATCTGCTGTCTTTTGAGCCAACTCACTTGTAGGGTCACCAGTTAAAAAGGCTGCATGAAGTGATTCAATAACCTCATTTCCAAGTCTAGTAATTTCATCATATTCTTCTTGTGACATATTTTGCACTTTATTATTTGACTTATTAACAACCTTATCACCATATTTTTCACGAATTTCTTTACCATATTTCTTTTCGTTATCATCAATCATCTTTTGTTTAAAGCCTTCAAATTTCTCTTTTGCTGTCATGGTAATCCTCCCTTCTCTTAAGGCTATTGTTTTATCAACATTAGCTAATAAGATATCTAATTGTTCTCTTTTTTCAAGAAGCTTCTCCCGATGCTCTCTCAGTGCATTTACTCCGTTAAAAGACGGGTTTGTTACTATTTCCTTTATACTTTCTAAACCCACACCTAGCTCTCGGTAAAAGAGGACCTGCTGCAATCGGTCAACCTCTACCTGACCATAAATACGATACCCTGACGAATTAATCCTTGCCGGCTTAAGAATTCCAACTTCATCATAATATCTTAATGTTCTGGTGCTGATTCCAGCTAGCTGAGCTAGTTTTTGCACTTTGTATTCCATGGGTTCACCTCCTGACAAAACAACTATACACCTTTACGCAACGTTAATGTCAATAGCCTTTTAGAACTAAGTTAGGATCATTTCATGGTTTCATTCCCAAACCTTCCAAATCTCAGGCAAAAAACCTACGGTAGCCTGCTTACCATTACGCACAATTGGGGTTTTGTAAAGTTTAGGATTCTTAAAAAGTATCTCCTCCCGCAAACTACTTCCTCCAATATGGTGAAGGTTTAATTTCTTATATTCATTTGCCTCAGAGTTAATTAAATTGGCCAAACCTACGGAAGCTTTAACACTATCAAATTCCCCTTTACTTAATCCGTATTTAAATAAATCAATATATTGATATTTTATTTTTCGTTCTTTAAAATACCGCTCAGTTTTTTGGGTATCAAAGCATTTTTTAGCCCCGTAGATTTGGACGTTCATCAGTAACATATCTCCTTTTCTACTACCTTAAAATTAGCTTATCTTTTCCTTTGTAGGATTATTTATTTTTAAGCATTTCTTTTACCTGTGCAACATCCTTATCTCCTCTACCCGATAAATTAACAATTATTATCTGATCTTGCTCTAGTTCTTTTGCAAGTTTCATAGCGTACGCTACCCCATGGGAGCTTTCAATTGCAGGAATGATGCCCTCTGTTTTCGATAGTATCATAAATGCATCTAGTGCTTCTTCATCAGTAATAGCAGCATATTGGGCCCTGCCGCTTTGACTATAATAGCTATGTTCTGGACCAACTCCTGGGTAATCCAAACCTGCTGCAATAGAATGGACAGGCAGTGGCTCATTATTCTCATCCTGAAGAGTATAGCATTTAAAGCCATGGATAATTCCTACTGTACCCTTAGTAATGCTTGCCGCATGCTCATCTGTATCTAGGCCCTTGCCAGCAGGCTCGACCCCAATGATTTTTACGGTTTTGTCTTCATAAAAAGGATGAAATAATCCTATTGCATTACTTCCGCCACCCACACAGGCTACCAGATAATCAGGCAATCTTCCTTCAACTTCTAAAATCTGTTCCTTTGCCTCACGACCAATAATGCTTTGAAACTCACGGACCATAGTGGGATAGGGGTGAGGGCCCACAGCCGAGCCTAATAAATAAAAGGTGTCCTTATAGTTTATCATATAATCATTTAAGGCTTCATCTACTGCATCTTTTAATGTCCGGGTGCCTGACTTAACAGAAACAACCTTAGCCCCTAATAATTCCATCCGGAAAACATTGAGTTCCTGCCTTTTTGTATCAATTTCTCCCATATAAATAGTACAATCAAGACCAAAAAGAGCACATGCTGTCGCCGTAGCTACACCGTGTTGACCTGCACCGGTCTCAGCAATAATTCTTTTTTTGCCCATCTTTTTTGCCAGCAATATCTGACCTAGAGCATTATTGATTTTGTGAGCACCTGTATGGTTTAGGTCTTCTCGCTTTAGATAAATTTTGGCTCCACCCATCATTTTTGTTAATCTCTCGGCAAAATAAAGGGGATTGCTCCTCCCTACATACTGTTTTAAATAAAAACTTAATTCCTCCAAAAATTCTTCATCCTCAATGAACCTGTAAAAGTTTTCTTCTAGTTCTGATAGCGGTGCAACTAACTGCTCAGGAACAAATTTCCCTCCAAATTCTCCAAAAAAACCACCGTTGTTAATCATAAATAATTTTCCCCTTCCTTATTTTAATTTTAAATACAAAAAAACCTCTTATCCCATAAAAGGGACAAGAGGTTAATCTCCTGCGGTACCACCCGACTTGGTATAAATAAATATACCCACTTTAACATGTACTATCATACACGTCCTATTGATAACGGATAGGATTTCCCGGCGACGCCTACTAGATTTCGGATCGCACTCATGAGCCCATTCACCATAAATATCCCTGCCGCATTCACACCAAGTAGCGACTCTCTGAAAAATTCAATTTATGACTACTCTTCTCAATCTTCGTTTTAAATTAAATTTGAAATTTTTGTAAGTTGATATTAACATAATTTTTCTATTAAAACAATGTAGTAAAAGTTTTTTATTATTTTAATAAATTCAGCAAGCTCTGTTAGCACGATAACTAAATTGAATTTATTTCACATTACTTTTGAAAAGTGAATATACTAAATTAGAAAATTTAGGACAGATAACCCAATTTTTACAATTACACCTGTTCAATACCCTTACTATAGGGAAGGAAAAATTGTATTGCTATGAAAGCTACTGATTGTTCTGTGTCATCCTGAGGAAGGTACGACCGAAGGATCT
>JUEF01000079.1 GCA_000802045.1 Peptococcaceae bacterium BICA1-8 | reverse complement strand
TCAATAATATCGTATCATCACCAGCTACGGTTCCTATAACCTCTTTCCATTGAGCACTATCAATTACCGATGCAACTGCCTGTGCATTACCGGGGGGTGTTTTTATTACAATAATGTTTTCACTATAATCACATCTTAAAACAAATTCCTTAATCATAAATTTAAGTCTACTTTGAGATACAGTGACTTCCATAGGTAAACCATATTTATAAACCTCATTTCCTATCGCCACTTTACTAAGACCCAGCTCCTTAATATCTCTCGATACAGTAGCTTGGGTAACATTGAAGCCTTCCCTCCTCAATGCTTCAGCCACTTCCTCTTGGGTACTTATATTTTGATTTTGGATTAGTTCTAATATTTTTTTATGACGCTTAGTTTTCAAATTCTTAACCTCCCCGTCTATAGATGACAATTAAATAAGGGGCAGTGGGAATTCTATTTAAAAAAGACCACATAAGAACATCCCATTTTGTTTTATCTAGATTTTTCAGATATTCTTCAACAGCTTTTTTTTCTATCTCCCCGCTCTCGTGTCCAGAATAAATTGTTATAGTTATTACACCACCGGGAAGTAAAATTTCTAAGGCTTGTCCTAAGGCAATAACAGTAGTTTCCGGTAAAGTGATTACTTGATGATCACTTTTAGGTAAATAGCCTAAGTTAAACATTATCGCTTTTAAGCCTTCAGAAATATATTTAACCATATTTTCATGGCCATCTTGAATGATTCTAACTTGCTCCAATAAATCATGCTCACGTAAAAGCAAGGATGTATTTAAAATAGCAGTTTCTTGTATATCAAAGGAATATACAATACCTTTCGGTCCTACACTTTTTGCCAGAAATAAAGTATCATGCCCGTTACCTGCTGTAGCATCAAGCACATGATCACCTGAATTAATAACTGTTTGAAGTAAGTTATGGGTAAAAAGGGTAATACTGGAGAAAATATTATTCATAATTATTACCACCATCAGCCTTTAATTTTTCACGCATAATCTGAAAAAATTTCCTACCTTTGACCCTAAGCAATTTGGTAACATAATCCGCTTTTTCTATCCAAACTTCATCTTGATTTTCCAAATTAAAACCATACTGGCCATCAACTGTTAACATTGCCTCCGCTTTGACAGCTCTTATCAGTACTCTAACAATTTTTGCCGGTGGTATAACAATAGGTCGTGTATATAAAGAATGGGGACAAATTGGAGTAATAATACAAACATCTAAAGAAGGATGTACTATCGGTCCTCCTGCCGACAAAGAATAAGCGGTGGAGCCTGTAGGTGTAGAGATAATTATTCCATCCGCAGAATAAGAAGCTACAAATTCATCGCCTAAAAAGGTATCTAAGGTTATAAGGCGAGCAAAGGAACCTTTGTTTATAACAAAGTCATTTAAAGCATGAAATTTGCCCACCCAGCTATTATTCCTTTTAACTTGACCCGAAAGCATCATTCTTTCTTCAATATAAAAATCGCCATTAAGCATTTTCTCAAGATAAAAATAGACTTCTGCTACTTCAATCTCTGTTAGAAAACCCAAATATCCTAAGTTTACTCCAAGTATGGGTATTTCAAAACCAGCAATATACCTAGAAGCCCGCAAAAATGTTCCATCTCCTCCTAGTACCACCACAACATCTACGTTATTACAAAAATCTTGTAGGTCCATACCTATATTAATTTCCAGATATTTTGCATCCTCTCTGGGAGCTAATACCTGAATATGCTGATGTTGAAGCCATTCAAAAATCTCTTTCCCTAACTGAACTGGCTGCCGTTTATGATAATTTATTATTAAACCTACTTTAGATATTTTTTGCATAAAATCCTCCTCGTAAGAAAACTAGTTGAGGTAGTCAAATAAACGCCATAAAAGAAAACCTATTGTTAAACCGGAAACAACAGCAAATAACAAACTACTAAATGAAAATTGTTGTTTACTCCATTGAAATTCAATTTTTTTTAGAGTTCCTTTTTCCATGTCTAATAATAATATGCCCCGGGGATTAAAAACTAGGTAATATTCTAATAACTGTCTGCGAACTAAAGCAGTTGTAGCTCTAGCTTTTTTTCCGGTTTTCACTTCAACTATGTATTTTTTATTTGCCTTTTGTACAATAAAGTCTGCTTGGACATAGCTCGAATATGGTTTGTCATCTATATAAATAACAATTGACTGTTTTTTTTGAATTTCAATAATATCATATCCTTCTTTATTTAAAAAAGAAATAGCATCCCGCTCACCTTTGCGTGCTGTTGCTAAAATTCTTTTTATTTTAAAACTTTTAAACTTTTTTCCTAAGAAATAATATAAAAAACTCCCCAAAAGAATACCTAAGATTAGAATATCAGAAATACGCATTATTTCCACCTCTAACCAAATATTCGACAATGGGGAGTTTTATCCTTTTTCATTTAATTCTCTATGGGTCTCTTCTACCATTAAAATTACTTCTAAATCAGTGATTTTAGGAGCTAACCTTTTTCCTAACCAAATTAAATATTCTATATTTCCCTCTGGCCCCTTTACGGGGGAATAAGTAAGTCCGTGAACATAATAATCAAGGGCATAAGATACAGTTAAAATGTTAGTAATAACCTCTATATGAGTTTTTTTATCTTTAACAACACCCTTTTTGCCTATTTTATCTTTGCCAGCTTCAAATTGCGGTTTTATTAATGCTATTATTTCGCCCTCGTCCTTCAAAATTTCCTTAACTGCAGGCAAGATTTTTTCCAAAGAAATAAATGCTACATCGATACTAATAAAGTCCACCTGTTCTTCCAAATCTGCTGCTTTTACATATCTAGCATTTGTTCTCTCCATATTTACAACCCGTGAATCATTTCTGAGTTTCCAATCTAACTGCCCATATCCTACATCAATAGCGTATACCTTTTTGGCTCCCTTTTGTAAAGCGCAATCTGTAAACCCTCCTGTTGAAGCCCCGATATCAGCAACAATTTTACCCGTCAAATCTATAGAAAAATAGGATAATGCCTTTTCTAGCTTTAGTCCACCTCGGCTTACATAAGGCAGCGGAAGACCAATAAATTCTATTATTGTATTTTCATCAACATTGGTTCCCGCTTTATCTATTGTTTTACCACCAACTTTTACCTTGCCAGCCATTATTAAAGCCTTAGCTTTTTCTCTGCTTTCTACAATTCCCTGTTGTACCATTGCTAAATCTAACCGCACTTTACCCATTATTTGCTTCTCCCAATTAAGTTAATTGCGATTTTTTTAAACTTATTTGTTTCTTTTAAAATGAATTCTTTTTCAATTTTTTCTAGTATTTTTTCTGGAGTTAAACCATAAGCCTCCCGAAGTATATCTATATTGCCATGAGTCACAAATTCATCATTTAAGCCAATCCTCACTACCTTTTTACTAACCCCGTTTATTTCCAATAATTCTAAAACCGAACTACCAAATCCCCCTGCTAGAACATGCTCTTCTAAAGTAATAATTCCCTTGGTATTTTTAATAGACTCTAAAATAAGTTCGCCATCTAAGGGTTTAATAAATCTTGTGTTAATAACAGTACAGCTTGTACCTTTATCTTGAAGCATCTGGGCTACCTTTTTGGCGGTTTCGACCATATTCCCTACAGCTAATAAAGTAAGATCGCTACCATTTTGGATGACTTCTGATTTGCCAATAGGTATTTCTTGAAATTTATCATCAAGTTGTACTCCTAAACCACTTCCCCGAGGATATCTAATAGCAACAGGTCCATTATAAACCGATGCTGTATAGAGCATATGCTGTAGTTCATTTTCATCCTTAGGTGCCATAATTATTAAATTAGGTATGTGCCTTAGGTAAGAAATATCAAAAACTCCGTGGTGTGTTGGACCATCTTCTCCAACTATTCCTGCACGATCTAAAGCAAAAACAACGGGAGCATTTTGTAATGCAACATCATGAACAATCTGGTCATAAGCTCTTTGTAAAAATGTTGAATAGATTGCAATAAAAGGTTTAAATCCTTCTAGGGCTAGGGCCGAAGCCATTGTAACTGCATGCTGTTCTGCAATACCAACATCAAAAAAGCGCTTTGGAAAACGCTCAGCAAAACTGGTAGTGCCAGTCCCTTCACCCATTGCAGCAGTAAATGCTAATATTTTTGGGTTTGCTTCACCTAATTTCACCAAAGTATCACTAAATATACTTGTATAACTAGGTTTTGTGTCATTCTTATAGGCTTTGCCTGTTTTTATATCAAAAGGTCCTATACCATGAAACTTATCAGGGTTTTCCTCCGCAGGCAAATAACCCTTACCTTTTTTGGTTATAACATGTACTAATACAGGTTTATTCATATGTTTGGCATTTTGTAATACAGTTTTTAATTCATTAATATCATGACCATTAACAGGTCCAAAATATTTAAAACCCAACTCTTCAAAAAGCATGCCGGGAACCAAAAGGTAGCGCAAGCTATCCTTTAAACGATCAGCAACTTTAATCATGGTTGAGCCAATAGCAGGAATTTTTTTCAAAAGAATTTCTAAGTCTTCTTTTCTTTTAGTATAAAAAGGGTCTATTCTCACTCTGTTTAAGTAAGCGGACATGGCACCAACATTTTGAGCAATAGACATTTCATTATCATTTAGAATTACGGTAAGGTCAGTACTTAAGTGTCCGGCATGGTTCAGTGCTTCAAAAGCCATACCACCAGTCATTGCACCATCACCAATTACTGCAACAACTTCATATTTATCACCTTTAAGATCTCGAGCTTTCGCTAATCCTAGTGCAGCTGAGATAGATGTACTACTGTGACCAGCATCAAAAACATCATGGCAGCTTTCGCTTCTTTTTGGAAAACCCGATAGCCCATTATACTTTCTTAGGGTAAGGAAGATACCTTTTCTTCCAGTAATAAGTTTATGGACATATGCCTGATGACCTACATCCCAGATTATTTTATCTATTGGAGATGAATAAACAGAATGAATGGCCAAGGTTAGTTCAACTACACCTAAATTAGGAGCTAGGTGTCCCCCATTGTTGGACACAACCGATAATATTTCTGCTCGTATTTCTTGAGCCAATTTTTCTAACTGGGCTAGATTCAGCTTTTTAATATCATTGGGATCATTTATTGTATCTAAAAGGTTCAATTCCCTCGCCTACCTAACGAATAATTTTATCCCTAAAAAATCTTCTACTTTTTTTGCCGCTTTACCTACCCAAAATATTATTTCATTACTGTTATGGATGGCAAAACCTTTAGCCAATGCTTTGCCGCCGACAGTTAATGAAGCTACAATACCGGCCATTACAGAGCTTAATATCAGTTTGTTGCTATCTGGATTACTAATAATAAGTTGAAATACTAAAGCAGCACCTATACCTCCACTTAATGTACCACTGATGTCACCAACCACATCATTACAAAAGCTTGATACTTTATCAGCATTCTTGACTAAATATACTCCTTCTTTGGCGCCAGGAATTTTACTTGAGGCCTTAGCATTAAAAGGTGCTTCATCTGCAGCCGCTGCCGCAACACCTATAATATCAAACATTATTCCAATAAAAATAATAATAATCAATAAAAATAATCCTAATAAAAAAGCTACCGACCGTAGTAATAATTCGGAAGCTATAAATATCAAAATGCTAGCTATAAACGTCCCTGAGGCAATCATCAAGCTGCTTTTTAAGGGATGTTTTTTTTTATTATTACCCAACTCTATTCACTCCATGTATCTAGTACTCTTAAAAATTATATATAAATAAGCAACTAATAATTAGTCGCTAAAAATAATCTATAGATAGATGGCAGCTCATTGAGAAAACTCTGTGGCTTAGGTCCAGTAGGCTTTCCCGGTAATGTACCAACGGTCACCCGAGTGGCGGTTTCCCTTTAAAACTACCCTGTTGTGTCACCACTTAACAGGACTGGATTACCACTTAGTCCACACTTTAATCCTCGATAAGCCTTACCAAAGGCAAACAGTCTAGGAGATTTCCTCAACAACCCACACTAACTCCTAGCCTCTTTTGCAAAGAAGGTTTCATGCGCACTTTGTCAGTCATGGCCCTGACTGTTCAAAGTACCTTTTATGCAATCCACCACCTTCACTCAAGGCAGGCTACGCTGTACCCAGCACAACCGAATACAGGTTCCACACTAAGCCATAAACTGCACACAGTGGTGCATAATCTACAAACTTAGGCCTCCACGGGGACAGGGTCATCGCCCACATGCCATTGCGGATCGCCCTCTCCCCTTAACTCCCAGCACCAGCCCCAAACTGGGCGTCCAAAGCCAGCACCAGGAACTTCATCGATATGCCCTATGACGGATTTTTAAGCCCGCCTTCAGAATCAGCTGGTTGACTAGAATACTGCACCATCTATCTTTTCACTCATAATATTTTAGCATAGTATTATAGTATTTTCAAACAATATTAGTATTAATAGTAAAAAATTATATTAAAAATCCTACAGTAATACCCAAGGCAGCACCAGCAAAAACTTCTACCGGAGTATGTCCTAATAACTCTTTAAGCCTTTTACTGCTAAACTCAGTCCGATGGTGATACAGATCATCTAGAATTTGGTTCAAAACTTCAGCTTGCTTACCAGCTGCCCTCCGAACACCTGCCGCATCATACATTACAACTAGAGCAATAGTAAGGGCTAAAGCAAACTCTCCTGAATTAAAGCCAAAATCCCTTCCAATGCCGGTAGCTAAAGAAGTAACTAAAGCAGAATGGGAGCTAGGCATCCCTCCCGCACCTACTAAACGGGTAAAATCCCACTTTCTTTGAGTGTACAGAACGATAACTACTTTTAAAAATTGGGCGATAGCCCAAGCAAAAAGGGTTATTTTCAAGACATGATTGTCTAAAAGCTCCTGAGAAATCACAAACATCGCTCCCACAACTATCGTCTATCGTCTATCGTCCATAGTCTACCGTCTATGGTCTATGGTCTATTCTAATAGTCTAACGTCCAATTTTGTTTAGTTTTCCCTAATTAATAAGTATCTAGCAAGTAGCCGTAAAGGCTCTGCCTCTTTATCAAATATTTCTAAAGCCTCTTCTGCTTTTTGGATAGCTTCCCTAGCCATTTTTTTCGAGGTTTCTATTCCGTAAATATTTGGGAAGGTAGCTTTTTGATTTTTATCATCACTACCAACGGGTTTGCCAATTTTCCCTTCATCACCTTGAACATCCAATAAATCATCGGTAATCTGAAAAGCTAAACCAATATTGTCGCCATATTTAGTTAAACATTCTATCTGTTTAATACTTCCTTCTCCTAAGATAGCGCCAGCCTTAATTGCTCCTGTAATAAGTGAGCCTGTTTTATGATTATGAATATATAAAAGGGTTTTTTCATCTATTTTCTGATTTTCTGATAAGATATCAATTACTTGTCCACCTATCATTCCCCGAGTTCCAGCTCCTCGAGCAATTTCTAGACCAGCTTGAAACAATTTTTCTGTATTTTTTGATTTTAGCCCTAATTGAAACATTATTTCAAAGGCATAAGTTAATAGCCCATCTCCAGCTAAAATAGCCACTGCTTCACCAAAGACAATATGGTTTGTAGGCTTGCCTCTTCTTAAATTATCATCATCCATTGCTGGTAAATCATCATGGATAAGAGAGTAGGTATGGATAAGCTCTAAAGCACACGCAACTGGCAAGATTTCTTCACTATTACCACCAACAGCATCACAAGCAGCAATAAATAAAATCGGTCTAAGCCTCTTGCCTCCTGCAAAAACACTGTACCTCATAGCCTCATGAATTTGGGAAGGTGTTGTATCAGCTTGATTAAGAATATTATCTAGAGTCTTGTCAATGAGGGCTTTTTGCTGCTCAAGATAAATATTTAATTCCATTTTACTCCTCCCCTGTTAAGCTAAAATCCTCCAGCTTATCGCCCACCAACACTTTTATTTTTTCCTCAGCCTGATCTAAATATTGACTACAAGTTTTAACAAGGTTAATACCCTCTGTAAACAATGTGGTTGATTTTTCTAGAGGTATTTGACCTTGTTCAAGCTGAGTTATTATATCCTCTAGTCTCGCTACAGATTCCTCATAGTTCAACTTTTTTCTCATATTGATTCTCCTCTTTTTCCTTTTACTATACAGGATAACTGTCCATTGGAAACAGAAACTTTAATTTCCTCATTTATATGTACTTGTTCAATAGTTTTGATAATCTCATCAGATAACCGATAGCTGATGGAGTATCCCCTATTAATAGTTTTTAAAGGACTTAAGGCATCAAGTTTGTTTGCTGCTAAACAAATATTTGCCTTTTCATCTTTGAGTTTTTGCCGATATTGATTTATCAATTGATTATTAAGATTATCCACCTCTTGCTGAAAAAGACTCAATAATCGCAATGGCTCCCGCAGTACATGTCTGTTTGCAAGATAACTTATTCTTTGTCTTTCCTGCCCGAAGCTTTTCCTGACAGCATTAATTATTCTTTCTTGATACTGAGAAGTTTTTCGCCTTAATTCATCCCGCAGTGGAACTACCAATTCAGCTGCCATAGATGGTGTTGCCGCCCGCAAATCTGCTACAAAATCTGAAAGAGTATAATCTGTTTCGTGTCCAACTGCACTTATAATTGGGACAGGACTTAAACTTACTTTTCTCACAACATTCTCTTCATTAAAACACCATAGTTCTTCTAAAGAGCCTCCACCTCTGCCAATGATAATTACATCCACTGGCTGCTGGTAAAGTCTATCCAATGCTAAACAGATAGATTTGACTCCCTCTTCTCCTTGAACTTGAGCTGGAGCTATTATTAATTTTGTTTGAGGAGAACGCCTTTTGATGATACTTATCATATCCTTTAGAACTGCACCGGTTAAAGAGGTGACAATTCCTATGGAATTTGGCAAATAAGGAATTTTTCTTTTTCTATCTTGTGCAAATAATCCTTCTTTATCTAAACGTTCCTTGAGCTGTTCATAGGCAATATTTAATGCACCCGCACCAAAAGGAATCATATCCTCCACATATAACTGATACTGGCCGTCCCTTTCATATAGTGAGATATATCCGGCAGCTAAAACCTGCAAACCATGTTCAGGTTTGAATTTCAGTTTCTGCGAACGGCTTTTGAACATGACGCACTTCAGTATTCCCGAAGCATCCTTTAAAGTAAAATAATAATGCCCTGAGCTGTGGGCTTTAAAATTAGATATTTCACCCTTTATCCATAAATGAGACAATAAAGAATCTCCATCAAGGAGATTCTTTATATATAAATTTACTTCTCTTATTGTCAAAAAAGTTTTCTTATTAAGCATTATATACACCCTAACTTATTTGGCTAGATATTGGTGAATTGCTTTAGCAGCCTTTTTGCCTGCCCCCATAGCTAGAATTACTGTTGCTGCACCGGTTACGATATCTCCACCAGCAAAAACGCCATCTTGTGCGGTTTGTCCTGTTTCCTCATCCGCAACAATATTTCCCCATTTAGTTAATTTTAATCCAGGAGTGCTCGTTGGAACCAAAGGATTAGGACCTTGGCCAATAGCCATAACTACATTATCAATTTCCATCTCAAATTCTGAGCCTGGGATAGCTATAGGCTTTCTCCGACCTGAAGCATCAGGTTCGCCCAATTCATAACGAATACAAACCATTGATTCTAAATTGCCATTAGCATTACCCTTAAATTCAACAGGGCTAGTCAATAAAAGGAATTTAACTCCTTCCTCTTCAGCATGCTCAATCTCTTCATGTCTAGCTGGCATTTCACTTTCAGAGCGGCGATAAACTATATAGGACTCTTCAGCTCCTAGACGTAGTGCTGTACGGGCTGAATCCATAGCGACATTACCTGCCCCAATTACCGCTACCTTTTGGCCTGCTTTAATCGGAGTACAGGAATTTGGAAAATCATAGGCACACATTAAATTTGTTCTAGTTAAAAACTCATTAGCAGAGTAGACTCCGTTTAAGTTTTCACCGGGAATTTTCATAAAATATGGCAGCCCTGCACCGGTACCAACAAATACTGCATTAAAACCTTCTTCCAATAATTCGTCTACTGTAAAGAGTTTACCGATAACACTATTGTTTTCAAACTTAACACCAAGCTTTTTAATATATTCGATTTCTCTTCTAACAACATCTTTGGGTAAACGAAACTCCGGAATTCCATACATTAATACTCCGCCCGGAGTATGCAAGGCTTCAAATACAGTTACTTCATGTCCAAGCTTTGCCAAATCTCCGGCACAAGTTAATCCTGCGGGCCCAGCCCCAACAACTGCTACCTTTTTGCCTGTAGCTTCCGGGGGATATACTTCCTCTGCCTCTTGTTTGGCTTCCCAGTCCGCTACAAACCTTTCTAAGCGACCAATAGCAACAGGTTCGTGTTTTTTGCCTAAAATACAGAATTTTTCACACTGGCTTTCCTGAGGGCAAACCCGTCCGCAAACTGCCGGCAAACTATTTTTTCCCTTAATAATTTCTGCTGCTTTTTTCAAATCCCCTTTAGCTACTTCTATGATAAAGTCAGGAATATCAACTTCCACAGGACAGCCCTGCATACACAAAGGCTTTTTACAATTAAGACACCTTTGAGCTTCCAATACTGCCGTATTTTCATCATAACCTAAAGCAACTTCTTGAAAATTCTTAGCACGTTTCCCTGGATCCTGTGCAGGCATTGGATTACGCGGAATTTTTAATGACATCCACAGCCACCCCCTTGACATTCTTTTTGAGCCAGGGCTCTTTTTTCTTCATCTTTATAATAAGAAAGCCTTCTCATGGCCAGATCAAAATCCACCAAGTGTCCGTCAAATTCAGGTCCATCAACACAGGCAAATTTAGTTTCGTCACCAACCTGTACTCTACATGCCCCACACATACCTGTTCCATCAACCATAATAGGATTCAAACTAACAATTGTATCAATTTGAGTTGGTTTAGTCACTTGAGCTACAGCTTTCATCATAACCATGGGACCAATAGCCCAAACTTTATCAAGCTTATTATCTGCCATCAACTGTTTCAAAACATCAGTTACAAAGCCCTTCTGGCCTACACTACCATCATCAGTTGCTATAAAAAGTTCATCACTAACGTCCCGCATTTTATCTTCCCAGAAGAGTAGATTCTGACATCTTGCTCCGATGATAGAAATCACTTTATTACCACATTCCTTGAGAGCCTTGGCGATAGGGTAAATAGGTGCTATGCCTACTCCACCGCCGATACACACAACAGTACCGAAATTAGCTAAATGTGTTGGTTCACCTAAAGGTCCTACCAAATCCAAAATATTATCCCCTGTTTTTAATAATGCCATCCTTTGTGTTGTACGACCAACTTCTTGAAAAATTAAGGTTATGGTACCCTTTTCTCTATCAAAGTCAGCAATGGTTAAAGGAATTCTTTCCCCTTTTTCCGCAATTCTAACAATTACGAATTGCCCAGCCTTAGCTTTCTGAGCAATCTGGGGTGCCTGGACATCTAACAATGCCAAATTTTCCCCGATCTTTTGTTGATTAACTATTTTATACATTTTTAACAACACCTCCGTCTCTACTTTGTGCAATAAGACTTTCTTCCACAGCATATAAGCTACTCTACCTACAAAAAAATTTAGAATTATTCCTATCATAAACATTTATTATCTGTTTTTCTAGTGTTTTTAATAAATATTTAAACTCCTTCAGCACTATTACTGGAGTTTTCTCCAATTTAATCACCAATATGTTTAATTACTTGACCTAAAATACCATTAATAAATTTCGGTGAATCCTCAGAACCATAAACCTTGGCTATCTCAATAGCTTCATTTAGGGCAGCCTTAGCCGGCGTATCCTTATTAAACACCATCTCATAAACAGCTAACCTTAAGATATTACGATCCACACTAAGCATTCTTTTAACTTCCCAATCCAATGCATATTTTTCAATCACTTCATCAATTTCATTAAGCTTCTGTAGGGTACCAATAACGAGACTACGGCAAAAAGCTTTATCCCCCTCATCCATATCTGTCTCCTGAATTCTTTCAATTAATGCTGTCTCTAGATCATTTTTACCTACATCAACTTGGAAGATTATTTGAAAAGCTTTTTCTCTAAGTTGCCGACGTTTCAAAATGGTAAGCCCCCTTATTTTTTATCCTTAAAAAGTTTTTGGACTAAATCATTAAAACTTTCATTATCATCTAAACGTTTTCCTATTATAAGCCCAACATAAATACATACTGTTATAAATACTGTTTCCAAAAGTCCCACAGTTATAACCAAAATACTAAATATAAGACCTACTAAAATTCCTATAGTTTTACCCCTGTGGTGGGTTAATAATTCTTCAATTATTTTCCCTAAACTCATCATTACACCTCCCACTATTACTTAGTATGTTCGGAAAATCTCAAAGCCTTGAAAATAAAGGCTTTATTTTTTTGTCATTTTGAGGTTCACCTCAAAAAATTGATTATTTTCATATACTATTCAATTCTGTGGATAACATCGATATCGGTATATATCAAGAGATAAAAAGAAAATATTCCGATATATAGCCATTTTTGGGACTTGACAGTCTTCGATCCCCCCTAGAATCGAAATGAGAGCTATTCCCTAAAAACATTTCAATTCTAAAGGAGTGGGTTTTATGTTAATTGTCAGGCATTCCCATGAGCAATACCGTGATTTCGTCCACCAATTTCTAACTCGTTATTTTATTTACACCGGTCAGAGCATTACTCTCTTAATTAGGTCTTCTCTGGTTCTTAAACTTTGGCTTGCTGATCTTACTAGCATTGTTGAACTTGTCAAAAATCAGTACTCAAAGTCTAACCGTGGGGCCCCCCCTAAAGATGCTGTTGCTATGTTTCGTTCTCTTTTACTTATGTCCCTTACAGGCGAAACTAGCATCCCCAAATGGATTGATACTTTAAGGTCTGATCCTTTCTATGCAATTTTGTCTGGCTTTTTACCAGTCTGCTTTTCTTCTATAAAGATTGATACCATTTCAGCAGATCCTATTCCCGGTGTTGGTACTTTTTATGATTTTATGGATAGGCTGATTTGCAAAGATCGTATCCTTTGCAAATCCAAACTGCGTAAGTCTAAACGCAAGCCTAATAAGAAACAAAAGAAAAATCAAAAAATGGATTCTTCTAAACCTGCAATCGTTGAGCGATTGGTTAAAAGAGTCTTAAAGTATGATGATTCTAAGCTTCCTGATCAGCTTGAAACCACTTTGAATCAAATTCTAAAAACCGTTTTTGTCATGCCTTCTCTTGACTTGGGCATCCTCGGTGACCCTAATAAATTCAACATCGCTGGCGATGGCACTTGTATGCCTACACATGCTTCTCATTATGGTAAAAAAGTTTGCAATTGCAAGCTAAAACCCGGTCAGCATTGCGACTGCCCTCGCTTGTTCGCTGACCCCACTGCCACATGGGGTTGGGATAGCTATAATGAGCAATACTTTTATGGGCACACATTCCATGGCTTTACTGCTTCAGACTCATTCTACAGCCTACCTATCCATATTAAATGCGTTACTGGTGAGCGCCATGACTCCGTTACCGGTGTTTATGAGCTCAAAGAACTTGTAGCTTTATATCCTGAAATTAATTTCTATTCCGCTTCATTTGATTCCGCTTATGACGCCAATGCTTTTTATCTTCTTAATCTCCACTATGGCATCAAGCCGGTTATAGATCTTAATTCCCGTTCCAAAAATCCGAAATCTTCCAATGAACTTATACTTTATGATGATAACGGGATCCCTCATTGTAAATGTCTCGGACACCAATTTCGCAACTGGGGTCTTATGTCTAAATCCTACAGGAGAAAATGGCTCTTTCCTGTACAATGCGATGCATGTGATAAGTGTCCCACTCACAGTAAAAAAACTTTCTACACTAAGACCAGAGATAATCCTAGATTCTTTACTACCATCCTAAGAGATTCGGATGAATGGAAACAACTTTACAAAAGACGTTCCACTACCGAAAGACTCTGGGATAGAACCAATAATGATTTCCATGCTGAGTCTGCTGTTGTCTTATCAAAAGAACGCAGAATTGTTAGGGTTTTCCTTGGAGCCTTCTGCTGTTTTATTGATGCTTGGGCTAACCAAAGCACATTATCCATTTCTGATATTTTCCCTGCGCTTTCAAGATTTGCTGCTTAAAATCCATTATCTGTAATCCAGTTTATCTATTGGCTCTTTTAAAATTACACTTAAAATGGTCTTTTTGTTATGCCTGCTCTTATTTCAATACCTTAAATTCACTTCTTTTATTTACATAAATTCCCATAATTCCTATTTGGGAATTTATGTTTTTCGATTATACTCTTACTCCACTCTACCTTTTGAATCAGCACTTAATTTAGAAACTAAGATTCTAACTTCTTCAACTTCAATTCCTGCTACTTTATTAAAATGTTCCTTCAGTCTGTTTTGAATCAAAGCAGTTGTGTCAGGAATATGAATATCTGGTGCTAAATTAATCTGCATAAATATAGCAATGCCTCCAGGTGTACATTTTATTACCGGTTTAGCCTCTTTTACACCATTTATCTGTTTGGCAATTTTAGTAGACATATGTTCTAACGCACTTATCGTAATTTTTATCTTACCTAATGAAGTGGAAACAACTTCGGTTTGAGTGGGATTTTTTGTTCTAAAAATGTTACGCATAATAGTTAAACCTACTAATAAACCAAAAACCCCCAAAAGTCCCAAAACCCATCTTTCATTAGTCCCCGACAAAAAGTTGTCTAAATAAGCTAAAAGGGTTGTCCACTCAAGGGCTAAACCAATAGCAAGTAAACCTAAAAATAACAATAATATTGACAATAAAAAAGGATATAATCTTTCCGATATCATATGCTTCCTCCTTTCGTTACTTTTTTTTGTTTACCATGCCAAAAGCTTGCACCATAAGTATTAACTATGGTGCAAGCAAATATTTCTAATAGTAATATGAGTTAAACGCGGACCTAAGGTATTAACGAAGCCTTAATGAATGCTCCTCATCCTTAGACTCAGGCTTATCAAAAGCAACTCCTTGTACATGGATGTTAATTTCTATGACTTTAAGTCCTGTCATACTTTCCACAGCATTTTTGACATTACGTTGAATTTGCTGGGCAACATCGGGAATCCTTGCTCCGAAATCAACAATGACAAATAAATCAATAGCTGTTTCCTTCTCCCCGACCTCTACTTTAACACCCTTTGATAGATTTTTTCTTCCTAACATTTCTGCAATTCCGGCGGAAACACCTCCACTCATTCCAGCTACACCATTTACTTCTGTAGCTGATAATCCCGCAATAATGGCAACAACCTCATCAGCTACTTTTATTATTCCCATATCAGTTTTTGCTAATTTATCAAGAATTTCATTATTATCAATAGTTTCCAAACTAAACCAACTCCAATTCTTATAATTTAATTCACAGGATATAAAATTATTATAACAAATAAAACGTTTTTATTAAACAAACAAACCATTTTATTCATATTATTCCACTATTTAAGGACCAATAATCTCATAAATATTAATTTTTTGGGGTAATTACTATTTGTTCTAATCTATAACCAGTAGCTCTTACTACTAAATCACTTATCCTGGTTATATCTACTTGACTTAAAGCTTCCTTCTTAACAAAAACGCTGATGTTCTCATCCTCTGCTAAGACAACAGACTGGTCATAACCTTTTGCTTCTAATAAAATTTCAGCATTTGCCTCTGCGGCAATATTTTCAGAAATAGCAAATAATTTATCCTGGGCACGATTTATGGCCTCATCTGAGGAATTTGGGTTATTTACGGTATCTTTCATCAGTTCAATTTGCATAGCCCTTGCCCTGTCACGCTTCATTCGAAAATTCACAAAAAAATTTTCCGACTTTTCGATCTCTTCAACATTCGCTATAATAGGCAGATATTCAGGTAATTCTTCTGCTTCATCCAAAAAATTATCTGCCTGTTTTAATAATCCCCCCCCTTCGTCAAAACCTGTATAACCAATATAAATAAAAGAAACAGATAGTACTACTAATGCAAATATGGCCAAATTTCTTAATCTTAATAAAATAATCGTTGTCTTCACCTACTTCCTTTTGTAAGTACCGTTACCCTATGAGCTGGTATATTTAGTAATGTTTGAACTGCTTCACTAATTTTTTCCTTTATAATCAGATCACTGGCCCCTTGTGCTACAACCATAACACCTACAACCTGTGGTCGTATTTCTTTAATAATTACCGGTTCTTCCTTCCCTTGGTTCATATTCTGCATTACTACTTGAGCATCTTCTCTAGTTTCATCAGTTGATCTAGTACTTCCATCCTGAGCCCTTTCAGTTACTAGCGTTTTATCAACCTTCTTATTGATTGCAAATTGATACTCCGTACTTGATTCTAATGTTAAATTAACTGCAACTTCTCCTACACCGCTAATCTGAGTTAATATATTTTCAAGTCTTTCTGCTAACTGTTTTTCTGCCACTGCTAAAGTACCTATTGTCTCTACACCTGATGCTTCTGCTTGTAATTTTTCATCTTCTGTTATTAATGGTTTTTCATTAGCGTCTCCAGTGTAATTTCCAAAGGTTATAGCGGCAATACCTATGACTGCAACAAAAGCAAGCCAGAAAATGTATTTTCTTTGTTTTCCGTTTACTTTTAACCCGTTTTTACTTTTATCTTCCGGAAATAAAGATTTAATTAAATCACCCATACTAAAACCTCCTTTTTTGACTAATAAAAGATCACTTCAATATTTTCCTTCTCTAAATTATAATAATTAACAACTATGTTAATAACTCTTTCTTCAATTTCTCTATCATACTTAGCTTCAACCTGCACAGGTGAATTATTATCCTCTCCAATTTTTATCTTTACAGGCTCTACCGGGTTAACTTTTATAGTAGAGCCTTCTAATTCTCCTGGGGTTACCCAAATGACAGCTTTTTCAATTTTCCCTATAGCTCCGGTCTTGTAGATTGGTTCAATTATAACTGTGCATTTTACATCTGCTACACCAGGAACCAATTTCAATAAGGCCTCAATTTGACTTTCAATACGTCTTTTATATTCACCTAAAGCTTGTTCCTCCTGCATGCTTGCAATTTTTTTTCCTTGTGCTAAAACTGTTTCTACCTTGTGCTCAGGTAATGAGGCTAATTGCCAAGCAGTCAATTCATTTTCTGCCTTAAGTAACCCAACAATGGGATTAAGAATTGCCAGCATAACAAAAAGGCCCATAACAACTTTAATAAGTCCCTGCATACTATTATTTGGCAGCAGCATATCTAAGAAAGTTGTTAATAAAATGATGATAGCAACATTTTTGACTATATCACTCAAAGCGTCTAACATAGATTCACCTACTTAAAATAGTGACTAGTTACTAGTGACTGGTGACTGGTGACTGGTGACTGGT
>JUEF01000078.1 GCA_000802045.1 Peptococcaceae bacterium BICA1-8 | reverse complement strand
TTGTAATCAGCAGGTTGCGGGTTCGAGTCCCATCGTCGGCTCCATTTTTTTCTCAACTAAAAAGTTTATATAGTAAAACACATGGAGGGGTTCCCGAGTTGGCCAAAGGGGGCAGACTGTAAATCTGTTAGCTGCGCTTTCACAGGTTCGAATCCTGTCCCCTCCACCAAAAACAGAAGTCCGAAGTCGGATGTTGGAGATCAGAAAATTTCCGACATCTAACCTCTGACATCAGACATCTTTAATAGCGCGGGATGGAGCAGTTGGCAGCTCGTCGGGCTCATAACCCGAAGGTCGAAGGTTCAAATCCTTCTCCCGCAACCAATTTGCCCATATAGCTCAGTTGGTAGAGCGTCGCCTTGGTAAGGCGGAGGTTCACCGGTTCAATCCCGGTTATGGGCTCCAGCTCAAGTTAAGGCGATTGAAAAAATATATGGCGGCGTAGCTCAGTTGGCTAGAGCATGCGGTTCATACCCGCAGTGTCCGGGGTTCAAATCCCTGCGCCGCCACCATAACAAGAAGAGCAAGATGATAATCTCATCTTGCTCTTCTTTTAGTTTAGGGTGACTTAGATGGTTGGCGTGACGTCTTATTGGTTTAAATCTTCGAGTCGGCATTACGGCTGCCGAGTAACATCTTAGGTCGGCATGATATCTCTTATGAGCTAAATCTCCGGGTCCGCATGACGTCCTCTTGGTTAAAGCATTTGGTCGGCATTACAACTTCTTGGGCAAATTTTTGGTCTGTTTTTTTATTGCCGACATGCAGTTTATCCTTTCAGATATCATGCCGACAGCTTGTCTATCCCAAAAACCGTCAAGCCGACATCTTGTCTGACCAAAGAGATGTCATGCCGACATGCAGATTTACATATTAGCCGTCATGCTGACATCGTGATTCACCCTTAAGCAATTGACAGGTTTTTTAAAATACTGTAAGATAATTTAGAAAATAGAGGAAGAAATTTGAAAAATTAGCTAAGCAGGACAAGGTTAAGCTCGAGGCTAAGATTAAGATTCCGGGTGATTGGTAAAAATACAACTACAAATTGATTAACGGCTAATTTGCAGTTGACACATCAGTAAATGGTGTGCTAAAGTAGATAAGGTACTGATTAAATAATAGCAACATAGTAAGATTGGACTAGGAGGTGGCGCTAGTGCGTTTAGGTATTACAATAGCTTGTACTGAGTGTAAACGCCGTAATTATAGCACTAACAAGAACAAGAAAAACAACCCGGATAGAATTGAGCTTAAAAAATACTGCCCATTTTGCAAAACCCATACTGTTCATAAAGAAACTAAGTAGTTAGGGAAGTGGAGAAAATGAGTGTGAGACAAGCTGAAAAAAAACCGGGCCTAATGGAAAGACTAAAAAAGTATGCTAAAGGCTCATTAAATGAGTTGAAAAAAGTACATTGGCCAAATAAGTCAGAGCTAATCACTTATACTTCCGTTGTTTTGGTTACGGTAGTTATTGTATCTGCAATGATCTGGGTTGTTGATTCCGCCCTTAGCTTTGTCTTGGAGTTAATAATCTAAGAAATGGTTTGTTGAGGGGGTGGGGGTCCTGGCAATAGGGCCCTTGTGTTATGGATAAAAAGTGGTATGTTATTCATACGTATTCGGGATACGAAAACAAGGTAAAGGCTAATTTGGAAAAACGAGTTGAGTCGATGAACATGGGCGATAAAATTTTTCGCATATTAGTACCCATGGAAGATGAAATCGAAATAAAAAATGGCAAAAAGAAGATTGTTAAACGCAAAGTATTCCCGGGATATGTATTAGTTGAAATGAAAATGACAGATGACTCTTGGTATGTAGTTAGAAATACAACGGGAGTTACTGGTTTTGTTGGTACGGGTTCAAAGCCGGTACCTTTACATGATTCAGAGGTAAAAAACCTCCTGAAACAAATGGGAGTAGAAGATCCTAAAGCTAGGATTGACCTAAACGTAGGGGAAAATATTCGCGTTAACTCCGGTCCCTTTGAAAACTTCTTGGGGACTATTGGAGAAATATATCCAGATAAAGGTAAAGTTAAAGTTCTGCTTTCTATGTTTGGTCGTGAGACACCTGTTGAACTTGAATTCACTCAGGTAGCTAAAGTATAAATTTTTGGTTTGTTTTAGTGGGAGGGTTAAACCCCGCTATACCACAACTTGTCTAAGGAGGTGTACCCTAAATGGCAAAAAAAGTAATTGGTTTTATAAAGCTTCAGGTAAATGCAGGAAAAGCAAACCCTGCACCACCAGTAGGACCTGCATTGGGTCAGCATGGTGTTAATATTATGGGTTTTTGTAAAGAGTTTAATGAAAGAACAAAAAACCAAGTAGGTTTAATTATTCCTGTTGAAATTACAGTTTTTGCGGACAGGTCGTTTACGTTTATCACTAAAACGCCGCCTGCTGCTGTACTTTTGAAAAAAGCTGCCGGTATTGAAAGAGCTTCTGGTGAACCAAACCGTAATAAAGTTGCCAAGGTTCCTTTGTCAAAAGTTCGCCAAATAGCTGAAGAGAAGATGAAGGACTTAAATGCAGCTTCCGTTGAAGCCGCTATGAGGATGATTGAAGGTACCGCACGCAGTATGGGTATCGAAATCGTAGAAGGATAGGTCCCTAACGAGGGACAGGTTAAGGCTGAGGCTGAGGCTAAGAAAAATCTTAACCTTAACCTAGCGAAGCGAAACCTTAGCCTAAGATTAAGTGGGAGGATTTTTCCGCAAATACCACAAGGAGGAATGTAAGATGCCAAAACATGGTAAAAATTACCTAGATTCTATAAAAACATATGAAAAACAAACAGTTTATGAACCGCAGCAAGCCTTAGAATTAGCGAAAACAATGGCTAAAGCTAAATTTGATGAAACAATTGAAGTTGCGGTGAAATTGGGTGTTGACCCTCGTCATGCTGATCAGCAAATCCGTGGTGCTGTAGTATTGCCTCACGGTACTGGTAAGACCCGCAGTGTCTTAGTATTTGCCAAAGGTGAAAAGGCTAAAGAAGCTGAGGCTGCAGGTGCTGATTTTGTAGGCGCTGAAGATATGCTGGAAAAAATCCAAGGCGGATGGTTTGGATTTGATGTTGCTATTGCAACCCCTGATATGATGGGTACAGTCGGAAAACTAGGTCGGATATTAGGTCCTAAAGGTCTAATGCCTAACCCCAAAACCGGAACTGTTACTTTTGATGTTGAAAAAGCTGTTAATGAAGTTAAAGCTGGTAAAATTGAGTATAGGATAGATAAAACGAGTATTATCCATGTTCCTATCGGCAAAGCTTCCTTTGAAGTAGAAAAACTGCAGGAGAATTTCCAGACAATAATGGATGTTCTAGTTAAAGCTAAGCCAGCCAGTTCTAAAGGACAATATTTGAGAAGCATTACTGTCTCATCCACTATGGGACCTGGTGTAAAAGTAAGCCCGCAAAAAATGTAGGGGGCGGTTTCCATGTCGCACCGTCATTGCAAAAATTAAATATGATTTTTAAAACACTGTTTTGCTGTAGACAGTAGGTGCCATTATTGGCTTAATATCCTGCCGAGGCTAATTTTAGGATAGATTTTTCCTGAAGTTTACTTGCCTCCGTATATCTACGGGGGCAATTTTATTTTAAGTTACTAGTTACTGGTTACTAGTGACTAGTAGAAAAACTTTTCTGCATTTATTTGTGGTCTTAATATTTTCTAGTCACCAGTCACTAATCACTAGTCACTGACCAAAAAAATTATCATTCATTTTTAAGGAGGTGAACACTATTGGATAGCCCCGAAACCAAAAAACAGATAGTTGTGGAGATGGTTGAAAAATTTAATGATTCCAAATCTGTAGTTATTACTGACTACCGCGGTCTTAATGTTGCTGAAGTCACTGAATTAAGAAGCAAACTAAGAGAAGCAGGTGTAGATTATAGAGTAGTAAAAAATACTCTTCTAAAAATCGCTGCTAAAGAAGCGGGCATTGCAGGTACAGAGGAATACTTCCAAGGACCTACTGCCGTAGCCTTTGGTTTAGCGGATGCAGTTTCTCCAGCACAAGTACTTTCCAAGTTTGCGAAAGATCATAAAAACCTGGAAATTAAAGGCGGTATCTTAGATGGTCAAGTTATTGGGTTTGAACAGGTAAAAGCTCTAGCTGACCTTCCTCCAAGGGAAGTACTACTAGCTCAAGTCGCTTCTGTTTTCCAAGCTCCAATTGTAGGTCTGGTCAATGTACTTCAAGGACCTATCAGAAAACTGGGTTATGCTTTAGAAGAAGTAAGAAAGCTCAAAGAAGCACAAGCGTAAGAAAATGTGCCTAGATTAATAATTCAAACTAGTTGTATATAATAAGGAGGAAAAATAAATGTCTAAAGTAAATGAAATTATTGAATTAGTAAAAGGTCTTTCTGTATTAGAATTATCCGAATTAGTGAAAGCCTTCGAAGAAGAATTTGGTGTAAGTGCTGCTGCTCCTGTTGCTGTTGCAGCTGCGGGCGCTGCTCCTGTTGCTGAAGCTGTTGAAGAGCAAACTGAATTTGATGTAATATTAACTGGTGCTGGCGAAAAGAAAATCAACGTAATCAAAGTTGTTCGTGAGTTAACTGGCTTAGGCTTAAAAGAAGCTAAAGACTTAGTTGACGGAGCTCCTAAAGCTGTTAAAGAAAAAGTTGAAAAAGCAGAAGCTGAAGAAGTTAAGAAAAAACTTGAAGAAGCTGGCGCTTCTGTAACAGTTAAGTAGTTAAAAACACCCGAAAGGGTGTTTTTTTACGCATGACATCTGTGTTTAAGGACAATCTGTAGGGGCGCGCATTGCGTCCGTACTTATCCGAAATAAGTACGGACGCAAATAAGACAATCCAAATGACAAAAATATTAAAAAAAAATTATGTAAGAAAATAGGGAAGGACGCGCATTGCGCGCCCCTACGATTTACGCCCACATCACTCTAAAATTGCGCTTGCGTTTTCAAAAAAAACTTCCTTGACTTTCCAAAATCGTTGTGCTAGCATTATAGAATGCGATTTCATGTTAAACTTTGGCAAATGAATATGTAATGAGAATATACTAGTTGAATAATGGCAAAAATAGTTAAGGTAATTTTCTTTATTTAATAAGTGAGGTCATTGCCTTGCTTTTATATTTGATATTGTCGTTAAATAATGCTAAGGGGTGAGAGTAATTGGTCAATCCGACTCGTGCGCTTAGACAAAGGCATAGTTTCGCGCAGATCCAAGAGGTTATGGAAATGCCTAACTTAATTGAAATTCAGCAAAACTCTTATCAGTGGTTTCTTGAAGAAGGTTTAAGGGAGATGTTTCATGATATATCCCCTATTCAAGATTTCACTGGAAATTTAATTTTAGAGTTTGTTGATTATACTCTGGGGGAACCCAAATATCATGTGGATGAATGCAAAGAAAGAGATGTTACATATGCTGCCCCCTTACGTTTAAAAGTAAGACTAATTAATAAAGAAACCGGTGAGGTTAAAGAGCAAGAAGTTTTCATGGGAGACTTCCCGTTGATGACAAACAAAGGCACATTTATTATAAATGGTGCCGAAAGGGTTATTGTCAGCCAGCTTGTTCGCTCTCCTGGTGCTTACTATTCGGAAACTATAGACACCAGCGGTAAAAGACTTTACAATGCGACACTCATTCCCAATAGAGGAGCTTGGCTTGAGTTTGAGACAGATGTCAACGAAAATATATTTGTCCGCATTGATAGGACTAGGAAGCTGCCGGCTACAGTGTTATTGAGGGCATTAGGATATGGCAGCAACGGTCAGATTTTAGAACTCTTCGATAGTGATGACAGAATTAGGATGACTTTAGAAAGAGATCATACTGAAAGTGAGGGCGAGGCACTAGTTGACATCTATAAGCGACTAAGGCCAGGAGAACCACCCACAGTTGATAGTGCTAGGTCTTTATTGTCGACCCTATTTTTTGATCCCAAACGATATGATTTAGCTAAAGTTGGTCGTTATAAACTAAACAAAAAATTGAAGCTTCAAATTGATAAAGAAATTAAACATATTACTAAGGAAGATATTGTTGCTTCCATAAAATACTTAATAAAGCTTGTTAAAGAAGAAGGACGGCCAGATGATATTGACCATTTAGGAAATCGCCGTTTGCGTTCTGTAGGTGAACTGTTACAAAACCAATTTCGTATTGGTCTTTCTAGGATGGAAAGAGTTGTACGGGAGAGGATGACTATTCAGGATGTAGATGTAATTACGCCTCAAGTATTAATCAATATTCGTCCTGTGGTAGCCGCGATTAAAGAATTTTTTGGTTCCAGCCAATTATCACAGTTTATGGACCAAACTAACCCTTTGGCTGAATTAACACATAAGAGAAGGCTTAGTGCCTTAGGTCCCGGTGGATTAAGCAGAGAACGGGCAGGCTTTGAGGTTCGTGACGTACACCATTCCCACTATGGGCGGATGTGTCCTATCGAGACTCCGGAAGGCCCCAACATCGGGTTAATTAGTTCCTTAAGTACCTTTGCTCGGATTAATGAATTCGGGTTTATTGAGACTCCTTATCGGAAGGTTAATAAGGAAGAAGGAAAGGTTACCGGTGTAATAGAGTATTTAACTGCAGATGAAGAAGATAATTATGCTGTGGCCCAGGCTAATGCTCCTTTGGATGAAGAAGGACGTTTTGTCAATAAAAAGGTTAATGCCCGCCATGGTCATGAAATCATCTTTGTTGATGCTCACAGGGTAGACTATATGGATGTGTCGCCTAAGCAGGTTGTATCTATAGCTACTGCTATGATTCCGTTTTTGGAGCATGATGATGCTAACCGAGCATTAATGGGTGCTAACATGCAGCGGCAGGCAGTTCCTCTTTTACGTACTGATGCTCCGTTAGTTGGTACCGGGATGGAGTTTAAGGCTGCTTATGACTCTGGTGTAATGGTAATTGCTAAAGAATCCGGTTCTATTCAAAAGGTTACAGCAAATGAAATAGTTATAAACAATGACTTGGGTAAAATAGATAACTATAAATTAACAAAGTTTGATAGATCAAACCAAGGAACCTGTATCAACCAAAAGCCTCTCGTGAAGAGTGGGCAACGGGTTGAAAAGGGTGATCTTCTAGCTGATGGTCCTTCCACAGACAAGGGTGAATTAGCCTTGGGACGTAATGTTCTGGTTGCCTTTATGACCTGGGAAGGCTATAACTATGAGGATGCTATCCTATTAAGCAAAAAACTGGTGAAAGAGGATTACTATACCTCTATTCACATTGAGGAATATGAGTGTGACGCTAGGGATACTAAATTAGGTCCCGAAGAAATAACCCGGGATATCCCAAATGTTGGCGAAGATGTTCTGAAAAATTTAGATGACAGGGGTATTATCCGGGTAGGTGCGGAGGTTCGGCCCGGGGATATTCTCGTAGGTAAGGTAACACCAAAAGGTGAAACAGAGCTTACGGCGGAAGAAAGATTATTAAGAGCCATCTTTGGAGAAAAGGCCAGAGAGGTTAGGGATACATCCTTAAGGGTTCCCCACGGTGAAGCTGGGAAAATTGTTGATGTCAAGGTATTCGCCAGAGAAAATGGTGATGAACTTGCTCCTGGTGTGAATCAGATTGTTCGCGTTTATATTGCACAAAAAAGAAAGATTTCCGAAGGGGATAAAATGGCAGGTCGTCATGGTAACAAGGGGGTTGTTTCCCGTATTATGGCGGAGGAGGATATGCCTTTCCTTCCTGATGGAACTCCTGTTGAGATAGTACTTAACCCGCTAGGTGTTCCTTCTAGGATGAACATCGGGCAGGTCATGGAAACCCATTTGGGTATGGCTGCCAAAGCCTTGGGGATTCATATGTCCGTCCCCGTATTTGATGGGGCTTCAGAAAATGACATTATGGAAATGCTAGAAAAAGCTGGCTTTGACAATAGTGGTAAGTTTACCCTAAGAGACGGTCGCACTGGTGAAGCTATGGATAACCAGGTAACAGTTGGATATATGTATGTTCTTAAATTGGCCCACTTAGTAGATGATAAAATACATGCGCGGTCTACAGGTCCATATTCCTTGGTTACTCAACAGCCATTAGGCGGTAAAGCTCAATTTGGTGGTCAGCGGTTTGGTGAGATGGAAGTTTGGGCTCTGGAGGCCTATGGGGCAGCCTATACACTTCAGGAAATACTTACTGTTAAATCCGATGATGTTGTTGGCCGGGTGAAAACCTATGAGGCTATAGTCAAGGGTGAAAATGTTCCGGAACCGGGTGTGCCCGAGTCCTTTAAAGTATTGATCAAGGAATTACAAAGCTTGTGCTTAGATGTGAAGATACTATCTGAAGATGATGAGGAAATTGAAATCCAAGAAGCTGAGGATGACATTGCAGAAACTGCCAAAGAGTTAGGCTTAGACATCCCAACTGAAGAGGAGAAGGAAAAAGCAATAGTTACTGACGGCGCTTTAGTTGTTGGTGAAGATATTGGGGACGATGAAGAAGATGTAGATTTTGAAGATATGAACATTAATTTAGACGAAGAAGATGAAGATGAGGATGCCCTTAATTAAGAAATAATGATTCAGGGAAGGGAGCGAGGCCCTTGTTAGATGTTAATAACTTTGATCGAATGCGGATTGGCTTAGCCTCTCCGGAACTAATCCGTGCTTGGTCCAGCGGAGAAGTGAAAAAACCGGAAACAATTAATTATCGGACTTTAAAGCCAGAGCGGGAAGGATTGTTTTGCGAAAAGATATTTGGTCCAACCCGGGACTGGGAGTGTCACTGTGGAAAATATAAAAGGGTTCGATACAAAGGTATAATTTGTGACCGATGTGGTGTTGAAGTAACTCGCTCGAAGGTTAGAAGGGAAAGGCTAGGACATATTGAGCTTGCCGCGCCCTGTTCTCACATTTGGTATTTTAAAGGTATTCCCAGTCGCATGGGACTATTACTGGATATGTCTCCTAGATCTTTGGAAAAAGTAATATACTTTGTTTCCTATATAGTCATTAATCCGGGAGATACCCCTTTAATGAAAAAACAATTATTAACGGAAACAGAGTACCGAGAATATAAGGATAAGTATGGAGCCAGATTTGAAGCTGATATCGGTGCTGAGTCTATCCAAAAGCTTTTGGCCGAAATAGACTTAGAAGCCCATTATTTAGAATTGCGACAAGAAATCCGAGATACTACAGGGCAGAGGAAAATTAGGGCTATTCGGCGCTTAGAAGTAGTTGAGGCCCTGAAAAAGTCGGGCAATAACCCTACCTGGATGGTTGTGGATGCACTACCCGTTATTCCACCGGAATTAAGACCGATGGTACAGCTTGATGGTGGTCGATTTGCGACCTCGGACTTAAATGACCTGTACCGCAGAGTAATAAACAGAAATAATCGCTTAAAAAGGCTTTTGGATTTAGGTGCACCTGATATTATCGTGCGGAATGAAAAACGGATGCTGCAGGAAGCGGTAGATGCACTTATTGATAACGGTCGTAGGGGTCGCCCTGTTACCGGACCTGGCAACAGGCCATTAAAATCTTTGAGTGATATGCTTAAAGGTAAACAAGGTCGTTTCCGCCAGAATTTATTGGGTAAAAGGGTTGATTATTCCGGTCGTTCGGTTATTGTGGTAGGTCCTGATTTAAAGATGCACCAGTGTGGACTTCCTAAAGAAATGGCTTTAGAGCTTTTCAAACCCTTTGTAATGAAAAGATTAGTAAATGATGGTCATGCTCATAATATAAAAAGTGCCAAAAGGATGGTTGAAAGGGTTAAAACCGAGGTTTGGGATGTCTTAGAAGAGGTCATTAAAGAACATCCTATACTCTTAAACCGAGCACCTACTCTGCACAGATTAGGGATTCAGGCTTTTGAACCGGTTTTGGTAGATGGTAAAGCATTGCAGATACACCCCCTTGTTTGTACAGCTTATAATGCTGACTTTGATGGTGACCAGATGGCTGTGCACGTGCCCCTTTCTGCTGAAGCCCAATCAGAAGCAAGGATATTAATGCTTTCTTCCCATAATATCTTAAACCCTAAAGATGGTCATCCCGTTTGTACGCCAACACAGGATATGGTCTTGGGTTCATATTATTTAACTGTTGAGAAGAATGGGGTTTTAGGGGAAGGTAAAATATTTAAGGATTATGATGAAGTAATGCTGGCTTATGATACAAAAGCTGCTGATATTCATGCTAAAATCAAGGTGCGCCGTGAGGATGGCAATCGTTTAGAAACAACTGTAGGTAGAGTAATCTTTAATGGGGTTATCCCTTTAGGGGTTGGATATATTAATGAAGTTGTAACCAAGAAAGTCCTAGGAAAAATTGTTGCCAAGTGCTTTAGGAAATTGGGATCAAGCGCTACTGCTGAAATGCTTGACGGCATAAAAAAACTCGGGTTTACTTATTCTACTAAAGCAGGAATTACCGTAGGCCTTAGTGATATTATTGTGCCGGATGAAAAAACAGCGATTATTAAGGAATCTGATGGTAGAGTAGAAGCTATCGAGCAGAAGTTTAGAAGGGGTTTAATTACCGGAGACGAACGTTACCAATTAATAATTGATGTTTGGAATAAGTCTACAGATGCTGTAACTAAAGCCTTGTTAGAATCATTAGACCATTTTAATAACATCTACATGATGGCTACCTCCGGAGCTCGGGGTAACATCCAGCAGATTCGTCAATTGGCCGGGATGCGGGGATTGATGGCTGACCCATCAGGGAGAACCATCGAGTTACCTATTAAGGCTAACTTTAGAGAAGGTCTGACGGTTTTGGAGTATTTTATCTCCACCCACGGTGCTCGTAAGGGTCTGGCCGATACCGCTTTACGTACTGCGGATTCCGGGTATTTAACCCGTCGTTTAGTTGACGTTGCTCAGGATGTTATAATACGAGAAGATGACTGTGGAACTGTAGATGGCATAGTAGTTGATGATGTCAAAAACGGCAATGAAACAATTGAACCGCTAGAAGAAAGAATTGCGGGCAGATTTGCCGCTAAGGACATTGTTCATCCAGAAACTGGTGAAGTTTTAGTAAAGGCTGATGAAATAATTACAGATGACATGTCCGAATATATTGTTAGTGCTGGGTTTGATAAGATAGAAATAAGGACAGCATTAACCTGCAAAACCCGCTATGGCGTTTGTCGCAAATGTTATGGCCGTAATTTAGCTACTGGTCACCATGTTGACATAGGTGAGGCAGTAGGTATTATCGCTGCCCAATCCATCGGTGAACCAGGTACTCAGTTAACGATGCGTACCTTCCATACTGGTGGTGTAGCTGGTGATGATATTACACAGGGTTTGCCGCGGGTTGAGGAATTATTTGAGGCTAGAAAACCTAAAGGCCAGGCAATTGTCGCTGAAAGTGACGGTATAGTTAGGATTAATGAAATAAAAAGCCGTAAAGAAATTGAAGTTACACCTGCCGATGGTGAAACCAAGAGTTATCCGGTTCCATATGGCTCGAGAATTAGGGTTCTGGACGGGCAGCGGGTTGTGCCTGGTACAGAGCTCACAGAGGGCTCTGTTAACCCCCATGATCTCCTGCGGATCAGAGGCATTAGAGGCGTTCAGTCTTATCTTTTGCAGGAAGTACAGAAGGTTTACCGTTTGCAGGGTGTTGACATTAATGATAAGCATATTGAGGTTATGGTCCGACAAATGCTCAGAAAAGTTAAGGTTGAAGAACCTGGTGATACAGATCTTTTACCGGGCGGATTAGTGGATATCTTTGATTTTGAGGATGAGAATAATCGCATACAGGCTTTAGGGGCAGAACCCGCAACCGCTAAGCCGGTGCTGTTGGGTATCACCAAGGCATCTTTAGCTACCGACTCCTTCTTATCAGCGGCATCATTTCAAGAAACTACTAGAGTTTTAACTGATGCAGCAATTAAAGGTAAAACAGACCCGCTCCTGGGCTTAAAGGAAAACGTGATTATTGGTAAGCTAATTCCTGCTGGTACTGGGATGAGTAGATACAGGAATCTCAGAATTATACCTAATGAACAAAATTTACCAGAATTTGAATCAGAACCTCAATCTTGACAGTAAATATATGTGGTGATAAAATATCCAAGTATGTGTGTGTTATGGGGGGAGTTAAGTGGCGGTTGATGAGTTGAGGAATGTACCGAAGGTAATAGGTATTAAACAAACGACTAAAGCTTTGCTAAAAGATGAAGCAGCCGTTTTATATATTGCTAAGGATGCTGAAAGCCGTGTTACTGAACCATTAGAGAATCTGGCTAAAGAAAAAGGTGTCCAGATAATTAAGGTTCCTTCCATGAAAGAGTTAGGTAAAGCTTTTGGTATTGAAGTAGGTGCAGCAACTGCTGCAATTTTAGTCCAAAAGTAAGAATAACAGGTAATTAAAGTTAGTGGGTCGAGGCTAACTATAGTCTCGACTCCCAACTATTTTTTAAAACATCAAAGATGAGTCAGGAAGGAGGTGTAGGGGATGCCAACAATCAGTCAATTAGTTAGAAAAGGTAGAAGTGTGATGAAAAAGAAATCTACCGCTCCTGCTTTAAAGGAAAACCCACAAAAAAGAGGAGTGTGTACTAGAGTTTATACAACTACACCTAAAAAACCAAACTCCGCTTTACGTAAAGTGGCGAGGGTAAGGTTGACTAATGGTATCGAAGTTACCGCATATATTCCTGGTATTGGACACAATTTACAAGAACACTCCGTGGTACTTGTAAGAGGTGGACGGGTTAAGGATTTACCAGGTGTTCGTTATCATTTAGTTCGTGGTACTTTAGATGCTGCAGGTGTACAAAATCGTAACCAAAGTCGTTCTAAATACGGCACAAAACGTCCGAAGAAAAGTAAAAAATAATGAATGAAAAGGGGGGAGACTATTGCCCAGAAAAGGTGAAGTTGCTAAAAGAGAAGTATTGCCTGATCCAATATATAATAGTAAAAAAGTAACGAAATTAATTAATCAAATTATGCTTGATGGAAAAAAAGGAACAGCTGAAAAGGCTGTATATGGTGCTTTCGATATTATTCGCGAAAAAACAGGTAAGGAACCTTTAGAAGTTTTCGAGGAAGCCATGAAAAATATCATGCCTGTTTTAGAAGTTAAAGCTCGCAGGGTAGGGGGGGCAAACTATCAAGTTCCCATTGAAGTTAGATCTGACCGCCGTCAAACTTTAGCTGTCCGTTGGTTAGTAACCTATACCCGTAAACGGGGAGAAAAGACCATGGATAAAAGATTGGCTGGAGAATTAATGGATGCAGCCAATAATGCTGGTGGTTCAGTTAAGAAAAGGGAAGATACCCATAAGATGGCCGAAGCTAATAAAGCTTTTGCTCATTATCGTTGGTAATATAATATAGGGTGGTTGTTCACTGGGGAAACCCTAAAGATTATGTGGCCAACACAAGGCTGAAGGAGGATTCAACGTGGCTCGCGCTTTTCCATTAGATAAAACAAGAAATATAGGTATAATGGCTCACATTGATGCCGGGAAAACCACTACTACTGAGCGTATACTTTTTTACACTGGTCGTGTCCATAAGATAGGTGAGGTGCATGACGGTGCTGCGACGATGGACTGGATGGTGCAAGAACAGGAGCGGGGTATTACTATTACCTCTGCTGCTACTACTGCCCAATGGAAAGGAAATCGTATAAACATTATCGATACGCCAGGGCACGTGGATTTCACAGTTGAGGTAGAACGGTCTTTAAGGGTTCTGGATAGTGCTGTAGCTGTTTTTTGTGCTGTAGGTGGCGTGGAACCTCAATCTGAAACAGTGTGGCGTCAGGCTGACAAATATGGTGTTCCTAGAATAGCCTTCGTCAATAAAATGGATAGAGTGGGCGCTGACTTTTTGTATGTTGTCGGTCAGATACAAGAAAAATTAGGTGCAAATGCTGTGCCTATCCAATTACCTATTGGTAGTGAGGATGAGTTTAAGGGTATTGTTGATCTAGTTAAAAATAGAGCATTTTACTATAAGGATGATTTAGGTACACTTGGTGATGCGGGCGATATACCGGCGGAAATGGCTGAAGTAGCCCGGAAGTATCGGGAGAAACTGCTGGAAGCAGTAGCTGAAAGTGATGAAGACCTAATGATGAGATACTTAGAGGGTGAAGAACTCACTGAGGAAGAAATTAGGACAGCACTGCGTAAAGCAACAATTGCTGTTAAGGTGATCCCTGTTGTTTGCGGATCTGCATTTAAAAATAAAGGTGTTCATCTATTATTAGATGCGGTTATTGAATACTGTCCATCACCTTTAGATATACCGCCTATTCACGGCATGCTGCCTGATTCAGATGAAGAGGTTTTTCGTAAGGCAGATGATAATGAACCATTTAGTGCATTAGCCTTTAAAATCATGACCGACCCATATGTTGGCAGACTGACATTTTTCCGTGTTTATTCTGGCACTATGAAAGCCGGATCCTATGTATATAATTCAACTAAAGGTAAAAGGGAACGGCTAGGTCGTATCCTGCAGATGCATGCAAACCATAGAGAAGAAGTTGATATAGTCTATGCCGGTGATATTGCAGCAGCTATAGGCTTTAAGGATACTACGACTGGTGATACCCTTTGTATCGAAGATGATACAATTATCTTAGAATCAATGGTATTCCCAGAACCAGTTATTAGAGTAGCGATTGAACCTAGTACTAAGGCGGATCAGGAAAAAATGGGTGTTGCCTTATCAAAACTGGCTGAGGAAGATCCTACTTTTAAAACTTATACTGACATAGAAACCGGTCAAACTTTGATTGCGGGCATGGGAGAACTTCACTTAGAAATCATTACAGATCGTATGCTGCGGGAATTCAAGGTTGATGCAAAAGTAGGTAAACCTCAGGTTGCTTATAAAGAAACTATCCGTAAGACTGTTAAGGCTGAGGGTAAGTTTGTACGGCAGTCTGGTGGTCGAGGTCAGTATGGACATTGTGTCGTGGTCTTTGAGCCTTTAGAACCAGGTTCTGGTTATCAATTTGAAAGTAAAATCGTTGGTGGTGTAGTTCCTAAAGAATATGTTGCCCCTGTCGATGCAGGTATTAGAGAATCCTTGCAAAATGGTATTTTAGCCGGTTATTCTGTGGTTGATATTAAAGCTACTTTGGTTGATGGTTCTTACCATGAGGTTGATTCCTCGGAGATAGCATTTAAGGTTGCTGGTTCCATGGCGTTTAAGAGTGCAGGAATGAAAGCAGACCCAGTTATCTTAGAACCTGTAATGAAAGTTGAAGTAGTTGTACCAGAAGAATATATGGGCGATGTTATTGGTGACTTAAATTCTCGCCGGGGTCGTATAGAAGGCATGGAACCAAGGGCTAATACCCAGGTGATTCGGGGTTTTGTACCTCTATCTGCAATGTTTGGATATGCAACAGACTTGCGTTCCAAAACCCAAGGTCGTGGAATTTACACAATGCACTTCAACCACTTTGATGAAGTTCCAAAGAATATTGCTGAAGAAATTGTTGCTAAAAGACAAGGAAGATAATCTTTTGCTTATTGGTCAAAGCTTATCGGTCGAGGTTAGCTATTGAGTAATTTTGTAGGTCAGGTTAAGGCTAAGGTTAAGTAAATATCCTAAAATATTAACTATAATGAATTTTAAGGAGGAAATTGAAAGATGGGAAAAGCAAAGTTTGAAAGAAATAAGCCCCACGTAAACATTGGAACAATCGGTCACGTTGACCATGGTAAAACAACTACAACAGCAGCTATTACCTCTGTATTATCCTTAACAGGAAATGCAAAAGCAACTAAGTTCGATGAAATCGATAAAGCTCCAGAAGAAAAAGCTCGTGGGATCACAATCAACACAGCTCATGTTGAGTATGAAACTGCCAATCGTCACTATGCCCACGTTGACTGCCCAGGTCACGCTGACTATGTTAAAAACATGATTACAGGTGCAGCACAAATGGATGGAGCAATTTTAGTAGTAAGTGCAGCTGATGGTCCTATGCCTCAGACCCGTGAGCATATTCTTTTGGCTCGTCAAGTAGGCGTACCACATATCGTAGTATGGTTAAATAAATCAGATATGGTAGATGATGAAGAATTATTAGAATTAGTAGAACTAGAAGTAAGGGAATTATTAAGTATGTACGAATTCCCGGGTGATGACATTCCAGTAATTAGAGGTTCCGGACTAAAAGCCTTAGAAGATCCAACGGGTCCTTGGGCTGCACAAATTCATGAATTAATGAAAGCAGTAGATGAATTCATTCCAACACCAGTACGGGCAATAGACAGACCATTCTTAATGCCAGTAGAGGACGTTTTCAGTATTACAGGTCGTGGAACAGTTGCCACAGGCCGTGTAGAACGTGGAACAGTTAAAGTTGGTGAAGAATTAGAAATCGTAGGTATGACTGAAACAACCCGTAAGACAGTATGTACAGGAGTAGAAATGTTCCGTAAGCTTTTAGATAGAGCAGAAGCAGGGGACAACATCGGTGCATTACTTCGTGGTGTAGATAGAAAAGAGATTGAACGTGGTCAAGTATTAGCAAAACCAGGTTCCATCAAACCACACACTAAATTTTATGCAGAAGTTTATGTATTAACAAAAGAAGAAGGTGGTCGTCATACTCCGTTCTTTAATGGATACCGTCCACAGTTCTATTTCCGTACAACAGACGTAACAGGCGTAGCTCAACTTCCAGAAGGAATTGAAATGGTAATGCCTGGTGACAATATTAAGATGGATATCGAATTAATCACTCCGATTGCTATGGAAGAAGGCTTGCGCTTCGCTATTCGTGAAGGTGGAAGAACGGTTGGCGCAGGAGTAGTATCGGCAATCCGTCCAGACTAATTAGCTTAAGGGATAAACTGAATGTCGGTGGGCGCGTCTAGAACTTACGGGACATTCGAGATGTCAGTGTGCGAGTGGGCGAGCTAAAAAGCAATAAATTAATCCGTTTTTTAAAGCACTCACGGATAGACGAATATGCAGACCCCAAAAGTATAACTAAAACCAAAGTCAGTGGGCGAGAATGAGCTCGCCCCTGTATCTGTTATCCACGTACGACTGTGGACTAAATTACCTAGAAAAAAGCAAACTTTTTTCTAGCGTAATTTTAATCACTGTGCTATAATTGTAAAAGTGTGCATGACATGCGATGAGGTAGGAGGTTGCTACCATGGTGACACGCCAGACACCGTGGACTAGGAAATTTCTATTGAGAATGTCCGTATTTTAATTCGGGCGCAAAGGAGGGAATCTTTATGGCAAAGCAAAAAATAAGAATTCGCTTAAAGGCTTTTGATCACAAAATTCTGGACCAGTCTGCTGAAAAAATCGTGGAGACTGCAAAAAAGACGGGGGCTAATGTTTCTGGACCGATACCTCTTCCTACAGAGAAGAATATTTTTACTATTTTAAGGTCTCCCCACGTTAACAAAGACTCCAGAGAACAGTTTGAAATGCGTACTCATAAGCGGTTGATTGATATTTTAGAGCCTACTGCTAAAACGGTGGACTCATTAATGAGATTGGATCTACCTGCTGGTGTAGATATTGAAATTAAACTTTAGTGGAAAAGGGACACACCTTTTCAGAAGATTGATTTGGGGCTAAGGAATGTCCCTAACGAATATAAGGGGACACACCTCAGTTTGAGGATTCATTTTAGGTAAAAGGAATGTCTCCAAAGTATAAGTTTCCGGTAGGAGGTGGCAAAAAAGATGAAAGCTTTATTAGGAAGAAAAATTGGTATGACTCAATTCTTTAATGAAGAAGGTAAAGCTATACCGGTTTCAGTAATTCAAGCAGGACCATGTGTAGTAATTCAAACTAAGACTGCTAAAACTGATGGTTATGAGGCTATCCAGGTTGGATTTGGTGCACAAAAGGAATCCCGAGTTATTAAACCCTTAAAAGGACATTTCACTAAAGCTCAAGTTAAACCATTGAGATTTTTGAGAGAATTCCGGCTGAATAATGCAAGTGAGTATAAGGTTGGACAAGAAATTAGTGTTGATGTGTTTGAAGCTGGTGAACAGGTTGATGTTTCTGGTATCAGCAAAGGTAAGGGTTTTGCGGGTGCTATCAAGAGGCACAACTTTAGCAGAGGGCCAATGGCTCACGGTTCTAAATATCATCGTCGTACCGGTTCGCTAGGTGCTTTAGGTCCAAACAGAGTATTTAAAGGCCGCAAGTTGCCTGGTCGCATGGGAAATGACAGGATTACTGTACAGAACCTGCAAATTGTAAAAATTGACAAGGAACGCAATCTGCTTTTAATCAAAGGTGCTGTTCCTGGTCCAAACAAAGCTTTATTAACAATTAAAGCTTCCGTGAAGTCTAAGTAATACAAATGGCAAGCGTTAAAGCAATAAATCCCGTTTGACGAAAGGAGGAACTACGATGCCAAAGGTAGCTTTATATAATAAAGAAGGCTCTCAGGTTGGGGAAATCGAGTTGAATGATCAGGTTTTTGGAATCGAGCCAAATGAGAGTGTAGTTCATGAAGCTGTAGTCATGCAGCAGGCTAGTTTGCGCCGCGGCACTTCTAATACTAAATCAAGAGGAGAAGTAAGGGGTGGTGGACGCAGGCCTTGGAGACAAAAAGGCACAGGACGTGCACGGGCTGGTACAATCCGTTCACCATTGTGGCGGGGGGGGACCATAATCTTTGGACCAAAGCCTAGAGATTATAGCTACTCAATTCCTAAAAAGAAAAGGCGGTTAGCTCTTAAATCAGTTTTATCTGCTAAAGTTTTAGATGGTGAATTGATTGTAGTAGACGAACTGAGCTTTGAACAACCAAAAACAAAAGAAATGATTAAGGTGCTAGAAGCCTTAAAAGCTTCCAAAGCTTTAATTGTTACAGCTGAGCTTGAGGAAAATGTTGACAAATCCTCCAGGAATATTCCGGGTGTTAGATCACTGGGAGCAACAGGTTTAAATGTTTATGATATTTTATCACATGATAAGCTGATATTAACTAAAGAGGCAGTAGCTAAGGTTGAGGAGGTGTTTGCGTAATGAAAAATGCACGCGACATCGTCATTAAGCCCATTGTATCTGAGAGATCTGTAGCTTGCATGGAACAGAATAAATATACATTTAGAGTAGCTCTTAAAGCGAATAAGATAGATATTAAAAGTGCCATTGAAGAAATATTTAAAGTAAAAGTACTTGATGTTAGAACAATGGTCGTTAAAGGCAAGGTAAAACGGATGGGTCGTCATGAAGGAAAAAGACCTAACTGGAAAAAAGCAATTGTTACCTTAAAAGAAGGCGACAAGATTGAAGTTATTGAAGGACTATAAACTCTAGCTGACAAGTGAGATGCTGGGTCGAGGTTAAGGCTAAGGTTAAGGTTAAGATAAATTCATTAAAAGTTTTTTCTCAACCTCAACCTAGCGAAGCGAAACCTTAGCCTTATAATTTGTCACTAGTAACTTTCCAAGAAGGAGGGAACTGTGATGCCAATCAAAAAGTTCAAGCCTACTTCTCCAGGTAGACGTCAGATGACTGTTTCTACATTTGAAGAAATAACTACTGATAGACCGGAGAAATCATTGGTTGAACCTCTAAAGAATAAGGCCGGCCGAAATGCTCAGGGGCGTTTGACAGTACGTCACCAAGGTGGCGGCCATAAAAGATCTTATCGTATAATTGATTTCAAACGGAATAAAGACGGTATTCCGGCTAAGGTTGCTACTATTGAATATGATCCAAATCGTTCAGCAAGGATTGCTTTACTAAACTATGCAGATGGTGAAAAAAGATATATTCTTGCACCTAATGGATTAAAGGTTGGTACTGTGATTGTATCTGGGGCAGACTCTGATATTAAAGTAGGTAATGCGCTACCTTTGAAAAATATTCCAGTAGGTACCATTATCCATAATATCGAGCTAAAACCACTAAAGGGTGGTCAGCTTTGCCGCTCAGCTGGTGGCGCTGCTCAGTTAATGGCTAAAGAAGGGGACTATGCTCATTTGAGATTACCTTCCGGCGAGGTTCGCCTTGTACACATTAACTGTAAAGCAACTATCGGTCAGGTGGGCAATTTAGACCATGAGAATATTACTATCGGGAAAGCTGGTCGTTCCCGTTGGAAAAACAAAAGACCTACAGTTCGTGGTGTGGTTATGAACCCTGTTGATCACCCCCACGGCGGTGGTGAAGGTCGTGCACCTGTAGGACGGAAAGCGCCAATGACACCTTGGGGTAAGGTTGCGATTGGTGGTAAAACCCGTAAGAAGAATAACACGAACGACAAATATATAGTTAAACCACGCAAGAAGAAATAATCAAAATTTATCTTGCGCGAAAGGAGGCTAATCAATCCTCATGGGTAGATCACTGAAAAAAGGACCATATGTTGAGAAAAAATTATTAGCAAGAATAGAAGTACTGAATGAAAAGAACGAAAAAAAGGTTCTTAAGACCTGGTCACGCAGTTCTACTATTTTTCCCGAGATGATAGGTCATACCATTGCAGTTCATGATGGGCGAAAACATGTTCCTGTATATATAACAGAGGATATGGTTGGGCATAAATTAGGGGAATTTGCTCCTACTAGGACTTTTAAAGGTCATGGATCCCATACTGAAAGATCTACATCCCTTAAATAGAAACCAGAGAGGGGGTTCCTGTTATGGAAGCTAAAGCAGTTGCGAAATTTATCAGAATATCTCCCCGGAAAGCTCGTCAAGTAATGGATCTTATCAGGGGTAAAGGTATTTTTGATGCATATGCAATTTTGAAATTCACACCAAATAAAGGTGCGGAATTAATTGAAAAAGTATTAAAATCTGCCGCAAGCAATGCAGAGAATAACTATGAGATGGACGTTGACTCTTTGGTTGTAAGTCGTTGTTATGTAGATCAAGGACCAAGCTTAAAACGGATTAAACCTAGAGCAATGGGTAAAGCGGATTCCATCCGCAAAAGAACTAGTCATATTACAGTGATAGTTTCTGAAAAGAAGGAGGGATAACTAAGTGGGTCAAAAGGTAAATCCTAAAGGGTTGCGAATTGGTATTATCAAAGATTGGGATGCCAAATGGTATGCTGATAGAAACTATGTAGAACTCCTCCATGAAGACTTAAAACTCCGTAAGTATATTAAAGCTAAATTATTCCACTCCGGAATTGCTAATATCGTAATCGAGAGAGCTGCCAATAGCAGAGTAAAAGTAACTATTTTCACTGCTAAACCTGGTATTGTTATTGGGCGTAACGGAGCTGAAGTAGAGGCTTTGCGCACTGAGCTGGAGAAAATGACCAAAAAACAGGTTAACATTAACATTCAAGAAGTCAAGAAACCAGATGTTGAGGCTCAGCTAGTAGCTGAAGGTGTAGCGGCACAATTAGTACGTCGTATTGCTTTTAGAAGAGCGACTAAACAAGCGGTTTCCAGATCTTTAAGGATGGGTGCTGAAGGTATTAAAATCGCTGTTTCCGGTCGTTTAGGCGGAGCTGAAATTGCCCGTACAGAATGGTACAGTGAAGGCAAAGTGCCCCTGCATACCTTGAGAGCAGATATTGACTATGGCTTTGCAGAAGCTGATACAACTTACGGAAAAATCGGTGTTAAAGTTTGGATTTATAAAGGAGAAGTTCTTCCTGAGGCTAAGAAGGTTCAACCTAAGGAAGGGGGCCAATAATCAATGTTAGTTCCAAAGAGAGTAAAATATCGTAAGCCCCATAGAGGAAAAATGAAGGGCAAAGCCCAAAAAGGTAACGCTGTTTCCTATGGTGAATACGGTCTGCAATCCTTAGAAGCAGCTTGGGTTACCAACCGCCAAATAGAAGCGGCCCGTATTGCGATGACCCGTTATATTAAACGGGGTGGTAAGGTGTGGATTAAGATTTTTCCAGATAAGCCTGTAACAGCTAAACCTGCCGAAACCCGGATGGGTGCTGGTAAAGGTTCGCCAGAATACTGGGTAGCTGTTGTAAAGCCAGGTCGTGTAATGTTTGAACTGGCTGGGGTTTCTGAAGAAGTCGCCCGTGAAGCTCTTCGTTTGGCTATGCATAAATTGCCCGTTAAATGCAAAATAATTAAGCGGGAGGAAATGGGTGGTGACGCAAATGAAAGCTAATAAGCTTGTTGATTTAACAGTTGATGAATTAGTACGCAAGGTTGACAACCTTAAAGAAGAACTTTTTAATTTGCGTTTCCAAATGGCCACTGGACAACTTGAAAACCCAATGAGGATTAGAGATGTCAAGAAGGATATTGCTCGTGCAAAAACTATTTTGCGGGAACGTGAAATAAAGGAGCAAAGGGCCTAATATAAGCAAAAGGAGGTTAGTACGGATGGAAAGAGGAAACCGTAAAGTCCTTAATGGTGTAGTAGTTAGTAACAAAATGGATAAGACAGTTGCTGTGGCTGTAGAAAGCTATTTCCGTCATCCTCTATATAATAAAGCCACTAAAGTAACAAAAAAATACATGGCACATGATGCTGAAAATACTTGTGGTGTAGGGGATAAAGTAAAAATCATGGAAACACGTCCTTTAAGTAAATCTAAAAGATGGCGTGTGTTAGATGTAGTAGAAAAGGCACCTATTCTATAGTTAGATATAGACCTGTTGCCGAAAGGAGGTAACCTGGCATGATTCAACAAGAAACAAGACTTAAAGTGGGTGACAATACCGGAGCTAAAGAGTTATTGTGCATCCGAGTGTTGGGTGGTTCTAAACGTCGGTATGCTTCTATTGGTGATATTATAATTGCTACAGTTAAACAAGCAACACCAGGGGGCGTTGTTAAGAAGGGTGAAGTGGTTAAAGCTGTTGTAGTAAGAACCACACATGCTCTAAGTAGACCCGATGGTTCACATATCCGCTTCAGCGAAAACGCTGCTGTAATCATTAAGGATGATAAAAGTCCAAGAGGAACCCGTATCTTTGGGCCAGTCGCTAGAGAACTGCGGGAGAAAGACTTTATGAAAATAATATCTCTTGCTCCTGAAGTGCTCTAAAAGTTGTAGCCTTTGGAGGTGAAAATTATGGCGAAAAAGAAATTGCACGTCAAAAAAGGTGATAATGTTGTTGTTATTGCCGGCAAAGATAAAGGTAAAAGAGGAAAAGTACTGCAGGCTTTACCCGATGATTTGCGTGTAGTAGTTGAAGGTGTGAGCATGATTAAAAAGCACACACGTCCTACTCAAAAAATGCCTCAGGGAGGTATTGTTGAGCGGGAAGCAGCTATTCATGTATCAAATGTGATGCCTTACTGTTCCAAATGCGGCGAAGGTGTAAGAATATCTAAAAAAGAATTGGCAGATGGTAATAAGGTACGCAGCTGCCATCAATGCGGAGAAGTTTTTGATAAATAACTCTGGCAGAAAGGAGACTAAAAACCGGATGGCTAGATTAAAAGAGAAATATCTAAATGATGTAGTTCCAGCTTTACAACAGAAATTTAATTTCAAAAATGTAATGGAAATACCTAAGCTAGAAAAGGTTATCCTTAATATTGGCTTAGGAGAAGCTGTGCAAAATCCTAAAGCACTAGATGCTGCTTTAATAGATTTAACAACTATTTCCGGTCAAAAACCTGTTGTTACAAAAGCAAAGAAATCCATAGCTGCCTTTAAATTGCGCGCTGGAATGCCTATTGGTATTAAAGTAACCCTTAGGGGTGAACGGATGTATGAGTTCGTTGATAAACTTGTCAATGTAGCTTTACCCAGAGTACGTGATTTTAGAGGAGTTTCACCTAAGTCCTTTGACGGTCGGGGAAATTACAGCATGGGATTGAAAGAACAGTTGCTATTCCCTGAAATCGAGTATGATAAAATTGATAAAATCCGCGGTATGGAAGTTGTATTTACAACTACCGCTAAAACAGACGAAGAGGGTAGAGAACTGTTAAAGCTCCTTGGAATGCCGTTTTCTAGTTAAAATTATAAGGAGGTAATACAGTGGCTAAAACGTCGATGAAAGTAAGAAAAGCTCCAAAATTTGAAGTGCGGGTAGTAAATAGATGTAAGGTCTGTGGACGTCCCCGCGCTTATATGCGCAAATTTGGTCTGTGCCGGATTTGTTTCCGGGAACTTGCTTATAAGGGCCAATTGCCTGGAGTTACAAAATCTAGTTGGTAAACCTCAAGGAATGGAAGGAGGTCGTTGTAAATGGTGATGACTGACCCGATTGCTGATTTTTTAACAAGAGTTCGTAATGCAAATATGGTTATGCATGAAAAAGTAGAGATTCCTGCTTCCAAAACCAAGAAATCTTTAGCGGAAATTCTTAAAAAAGAAGGTTTTGTTAAGGATTACGAGTATATTGAAGATGGAAAACAAGGAGTTATACGCATCTATCTGAAATATGGTAGTAACAAAGAACGAGTTATTACAGGTTTGAAGCGTATCAGTAAGCCTGGTTTAAGAGTTTATTCCAAAAAGGATGAAACCCCAAGGGTACTTGGCGGACTAGGGATTGCAATAATCTCCACTTCTCAGGGCATTATGACTGATAAAGAAGCTCGTAAAACTGGTTTAGGCGGCGAAGTTATTTGTTATGTATGGTAATTAATTATAAAAGTTAAGCTCGGGAGGTGTAAAAATGTCCAGAATTGGTAAGCTTCCCGTCATAATCCCTGACGGAGTTCAAGTTAATTTTCAAGATAATATTATTACTGTAAAAGGACCAAAGGGTGAACTGACAAGGGACCTCGGAAACCTTCAAATGGTAATAGCTATTGAGGATAATACTATTTCGGTTAATCGTCCCAGTGAAAGTAACAAGCATAAAGCTTTACATGGACTAACTCGTACCCTTGTTAACAACATGGTTGAAGGTGTGACAAAAGGATACCAAAAGAATCTAGAACTGGTTGGTGTTGGTTACAGAGCACAATTACAGGGTAAAAAACTTGTTTTGCAGGTTGGATACTCTCATCCTGTTGAATTCGAGCCAAGTAAAGATATGGAAATTGAAGTTCCAGCTCCTAACAGAATAGTTGTTAAAGGGATTAACAAAGAGGATGTTGGGACATTGGCTGCTAATATTCGTGCAGTGAGAGAGCCTGAACCTTATAAAGGGAAAGGCATCAGATATGAAGGCGAAAGAATCAAACTAAAAGCAGGTAAAGCTGGAGCTAAAAAATAAGTAGCGTAAGCTCTTATTTTCAGTGAAAGGAGTGAAAGCAAAAGTGATTACCAAAACTCCCAAGAAGAAAATCCGTGCTAAAAAACACTGGAAATTAAGACACACTATTACTGGTACTCCTGAGAGACCACGTTTGAGTGTATATAGAAGCTTAAATAACGTCTATGCTCAGGTTATTGATGATGTAGCTGGTGTTACATTAGCCGCGGCTTCATCTTTGGACCTAGAAGGTTTGGGCGGAAATGTAGACGCAGCAAAAAAAGTCGGTGCAATAGTTGCTCAAAGAGCATTGGAAAAAGGAATAACGAAAGTTGTTTTTGACCGGGGCGGCAATATTTATCATGGTCGTATAAAAGCTCTCGCCGAAGGGGCTAGAGAAGCCGGTCTTGACTTCTAAATCTATTGTGAAGGAGGGAAAGGTAATTGGCGAGAATCGATGCTAGCAAGCTGGATTTAAGCGAAAAGGTAGTTAATATAAATAGGGTTGCTAAAGTTGTAAAAGGTGGACGTCGCTTTAGCTTTAGTGCTCTAGTAGTTGTTGGAGACGGAAATGGTAAAGTTGGCGTTGGCATGGGTAAGGCAAACGAAGTGCCTGAGGCTATTCGTAAAGGGATAGAAGATGCTAAGAAAAATTTAATTCAAGTACCCATTGTTAACTCCACGATTCCTCATTTAGTTGTAGGGCGTTTCGGTGCAGGAAAAGTTTTATTAAAACCCGCATCTGAAGGTACTGGTGTTATAGCTGGTGGTGCAGTAAGAGCAGTAGTTGAATTAGCTGGAATTAAAAACATCCTAACTAAATCATTAGGTGCTGATACTGCACTAAATATAGTAAAAGCTACTCTACAAGGTCTAGCTTCATTAAAAAGAATTGAAGATGTTGCTAGACTTAGAGGCAAAACTGTAGAAGAAATTCTGGGTTAGGGGGATAACAATGGCTAATAAAATAAAAGTTACTTTAGTTAGAAGTGTTATAGGTAGACCTGAGCAGCAACGCAAGGTTGTAAAAACCCTCGGCCTTAAGAAAACTAATAGTTTTGTTATTCATGAGGATTCACCTGCTATTAGAGGTATGGTTAATGCAGTTAGCCATTTAGTGGAAGTTGAAGAAGTTGAAGCTTAAAACAGGAGGTGTTTTCAGTGAAACTCCATGAGCTAAAGCCTGCAGAAGGTTCAAGACATGTAGCCACACGCAAGGGTAGGGGTATAGGTTCTGGTTTAGGAAAGACTGCCGGCAGAGGCCATAAAGGGCAAAAAGCCCGTTCTGGTGGTGGTAAGGGACCATACTTTGAAGGTGGTCAAACACCTCTGCAACGTCGTATGCCTAAACGAGGCTTTACTAATGCTAGATTTAAAATTGATTTTACAGAAGTTAACCTGACGCTGCTGGAGAATTTTGATGCAAATGCCGAAATTACTCCGGAAGTGTTAAAAGCAGCCGGTATAGTTAAACAGATCAAAAATGGTGGTATCAAAGTTCTTGGAAAAGGTGAAGTAACTAAGCCTTTAACAGTAAAAGTTAATGCCATTAGTAAAGCTGCTCAGGAAAAAATCGAGGCAGCTGGTGGTAAAGTTGAGGTGATATAATGTTACAAGCACTGCGTAGTGCTCTAAAAATTGGGGACTTACGGAAAAAAATAGTTTTTACATTATTAATGTTTCTGGTTTTTAGAGTTGGGGCACACATTCCAGTTCCTGGTATAAACTTGGACGTAATAGCAGAAATAATGGGTCAGGGACAGCTTTTAGGCTTTTTTGATGTTATATCCGGGGGTGCTTTTAGAAGGTTCTCTATCTTTGCTATGAGTATTACTCCCTATATTAACGCATCAATTATTATGCAGCTTTTAACTGTTGTTGTTCCGTTTCTAGAAAGATTGGCTAAAGAGGGTGCAGAAGGACGTAAAAAAATAGTTGAATATACCAGATATTTAACAGTAATATTAGGTTTTATTCAAGCTATCGGTATTTCCTTCGGACTAAGGAGCGCATTAATAGATACTTCCTTTGGCAGTATTGCAATGATTGCTCTAACTTTAACAGCTGGTACCGCCTTTTTAATGTGGTTGGGTGAAATGATTACCGAAAAAGGCATAGGAAATGGTATTTCCTTAATTATTTTTGCTGGAATCGTATCCAAATTGCCAGCGGGCATAGCATCAATTTTTGCATATGTAAAAGCAGGGACTACTAATATTCTTGTTGTAATTTTATTTGCAATTATTGCATTGGCAGTAATCGTGGGTATTATAGCCATTCAAGAGGGTCAACGTCGCATTCCTGTGCAGTATGCAAAAAGGGTCGTTGGACGCAAGGTCTATGGTGGACAGAGTACTCATATTCCCATTAAGGTAAACTCTGCTGGTGTTATACCTGTAATTTTTGCAATGTCAATTTTGATGTTTCCAGGCACGATAGCATCATGGTTTCCCGATAACAGCTTTGCTGTCTGGATTAGTAATGTTTTTAATTTCCAATCCTTTTTCTATAATTTGCTATATGCTTTGTTTATTATCTTTTTCACATATTTCTATTCAGCAATTACTTTTAACCCAATGGATGTAGCAGAAAATATTAAAAAGTATGGCGGTTTTATACCTGGACTTAGACCAGGTCGGCCAACATCAGAATATATTGCTAAAGTAATGAACAGGATTACTTTGGTAGGTGCATTTTTCTTGGCGGGTATTGCAGTACTTCCAACGATCTTGATTTCTACTACCGAGCTGCCGGTGTATTTCGGTGGAACTGCTCTCTTGATTGTAGTTGGGGTAGCCTTAGAAACAATGAAACAATTGGAAGCTAGTCTGTTAATGCGACATTATGAAGGATTTATGAAGTAATAACCTCTAAGGAGGGATATGATGCAAATTATTTTAATGGGACCTCCAGGTGCGGGTAAAGGTACCCAGGCTGAAAAGTTGACTCAAAGCTTGGCTGTTCCCCATATCTCAACCGGCGATATGTTTCGTAAAGCCCTTAAAGAGGAAACAGAATTGGGAAAAAAGGCGAAAACCTTTATGGACCAAGGCAAGCTTGTTCCGGATGAAGTAACAATAGGTATTGTTAAAGAGCGTCTAGCAGAATCAGACTGTCACAATGGCTTTCTTTTAGACGGATTTCCCAGAACTGTCCCTCAGGCTGATGCATTAAACCAAATTTTGGTTGAATTGGATATGGGCTTGGATGCCGTAATTAATATCGCGGTTTTAAGAGAAATATTAATAGAAAGGCTTACAGGACGTAGAGTCTGTAAAGCCTGTGGTGCGACTTATCACGTAATATTTAATCCCTCAAAAGATGATGGTGGCTGTGAAAAATGTGGTGGGGAATTGTACCAGCGCAATGATGATAAGCTTGAAACTGTTGGAAATAGGCTTGATGTATATGAGGAACAAACAGCTCCTCTTATTGATTACTACAGGGGCCAGGGGCTTTTGTTAGAAGTCGATGGCACCCAGTCTATGGAAGAGGTTTTAACAGACATCCTGATGGCGTTAGGGAGAGAGTAGTATGATCGTAATGAAATCTGACCGGGAGCTTTCGTATATGCGGGATGCTGGCAGGATAGTAGCCGAAACCCATCAAGAGCTTAAAAAAACGATAGCTCCCGGAATTTCAACCCGAGAACTTGATCAGGTCGCAGAGGAGTATATTACCCGAAAAGGGGCTGTACCTGCCTTTAAAGGATATCACGGTTTTCCGGCAACAATTTGTGCTTCTATAAACGAGGAGGTAGTACACGGTATTCCAGGTTTAAGAGCCTTGAAAACTGGTGATATTATTAGTATTGATATTGGTGCAGTAATTAATGGTTATTATGGCGATGCTGCAGTTACACTGCCAGTAGGAGTAATATCAAAAAATGCTGCCCATTTACTAGAAGTGACAGAAAAGTGTTTATATAAAGGGATTGAACAAGTAAAGGTAGATAATAGGCTTACTGATATATCCCATGCAATTCAATCTTATGTAGAGCAAAATGGATATTCTGTGGTCAGAGATTTTGTAGGACATGGCATAGGAACAAAGATGCATGAGGAGCCACAATTGCCTAACTTCGGAATGCCTGGACGGGGACCTCGATTAAAGCCGGGCATGTGCTTAGCTATAGAACCAATGGTAAACCTGGGGACTTATGAAGTAGAAACTCTACTGGATAACTGGACAGTTGTAACGAAAGATAAACAACTTTCAGCCCATTTTGAGCACTCGGTTGCTGTTACTGAGAAAGGTCCTTTAATTTTAACGGAAATCTAAGGTGATAGTATGTCAACCCGGGAAGTTAAGAAAGGTCAACTTGTTAAATCAAGAGCTGGTCGTGATAAAGATCAGGTTTATTTAATATTCAATTGGGACCATGAATATATTTATGTAGTCGATGGTGACATTAGGCGCATTCAAAATCCCAAAAAGAAGAATATCCGGCATTTATGGTATACTGACAAAGTAGCAGATAAAATTAGGGAAAAACTAGAAAATGGCAGCAAGGTTACCAATGCCGACATCCGTGAAGCTCTTGAGAGCCTTATGGCTGGAGTTGACATGGAATAAGGAGGTCACACATTATGTCTAAGGATGTTATTGAAGTTGAAGGTACAGTAATAGAGCCTCTTCCGAATGCTATGTTTAAAGTAAAATTAGAAAATGGTCATCAAGTTCTTGCCCATGTTTCCGGTAAAATAAGAATGAACTTTATTAAAATCTTACCCGGAGATAAGGTAACAGTAGAACTTTCACCATATGATTTAAAGCGTGGGCGTATTACGTATCGATTCAAATAAGATACTTCCGGCAAGGAGGATAATGTAATGAAAGTAAGAGCTTCGGTGAAGCCAATTTGTGAAAAATGTAAGATTATAAGAAGAAAAGGCAAAGTAATGATTATCTGTGAAAATCCAAAACATAAACAAAAACAAGGTTAAGTGCCAATTTGGGAATGGGAGGTGCACTAGATGGCAAGAATTGCGGGTGTTGACCTGCCAAGAGAAAAACGGGTAGAAATAGGTATTACCTATATTTACGGTATTGGCAGATCAACTTCTCAAAAAATATTGGCTGAAGCAGGTATTAACCCTGATACTAGGGTTAGAGACCTTACGGAAGAAGAAGTAGCTAAGTTAAGAGAAACTATTAGTCGGATGCGAGTAGAAGGTGATCTCCGCAGGGAGATTTCCTTAAACATTAAACGATTAGTTGAAATTGGCAGTTATCGTGGCGTTAGACACCGTAGAGGAATGCCTGTAAGAGGTCAACGGACTAAAACTAATGCTAGAACTCGAAAAGGTAAAATTAGAACAGTAGGCGCAAAACGCAAGAAATAAAAGGGGTGATAATTAAGAATGGCCAAACCAAAAGGTGCAGCAACTAGAGTTAGACGTAGAGAACGCAAAAATATTGAAAAAGGTGTAGCCCACATAAAATCTACTTTTAATAATACAATTGTTACAATTACCGACCTTAATGGTAATACTCTTTCTTGGGCAAGTGCCGGTGGAATCGGTTTTAAAGGTTCGAGAAAAAGTACTCCCTTTGCAGCGCAAATGGCGGCAGAAACAGCAGCCAAGGCTGCTATGGAACATGGTATGAGAGAAGTAGAGTGTACTGTTAAGGGCCCTGGCGCAGGCAGAGAAGCGGCTATCCGTTCTTTACAGGCTGCTGGATTAGAAGTAAACATGATTAAGGATGTTACTCCTATTCCTCATAATGGTTGTCGTCCACCAAAACGCAGAAGAGTTTAGGAGGTGTTATAAGCGAAATGGCAAGATATACAGGACCAGTTTGTCGACTATGTCGTAGAGAAGGTTTAAAGCTATATTTAAAAGGTGATCGCTGTTATTCCGAAAAATGCGCTATTGATAGAAGAAATTACGCTCCTGGACAACATGGTCAACGCCGCACTAAAGTCAGCGAGTATGGAATGCAGTTAAGAGAAAAACAAAAGGTTCGTCGTGTATATGGTATATTAGAGGGACAATTCAGAGGGTATTTTGGAAAAGCTGACCGCCAACAAGGGGTTACTGGTGAGAACCTACTGCGTATTCTAGAAAGACGTCTAGATAATATGGTTTTCCGTTTAGGTTTTGCAAACTCCAGATCCCAAGCAAGACAGCTTGTTCGTCATAACCACTTTACATTAAACGGACATAAAGCTAATATTCCTTCTATGCAGATTAATGTTGGTGATGTTATTCAACTGAAAGAAAAGAGCAAGAATTCTGCAGTAATTAAAGAAATTGTTGAGAATCTTGGGCAAAAAACACCCCCCGCTTGGCTGGAATTAGATAAAGAAGCTCTAAATGGTAGGGTCGTTGCCTTGCCCACTAGAGAAGATATCGATCTGCCTGTCCAAGAACAAATGATTGTCGAATTATACTCCCGGTAGATAGTCATTGCCTGGTTTTGGGGTTATGCCAGGTATGAGTAGGAGGGTTATAAATGATTGAAATTGAAAGGCCCAGAATAGAATGTGTAGAAGCAAGTGATGATAACACTTACGGCAAATTTGTAATTGAGCCTTTAGAGAGAGGCTTTGGTACTACTTTGGGGAATTCCCTGCGCCGCATCTTGTTATCATCCTTACCCAGTGCCGCAGTAACATCAGTTAAAATCGAAGGAGTCCTTCATGAATTTTCCACAATCCCTGGGGTTGTGGAAGATGTCACTGATATAATTCTTAATTTAAAATCACTTGCATTAAAAATGGATACCGATGAACCGCAGATTGTACGTATAGAAGCTGAAGGTGAAGGTATTGTTACTGCTGGGGATATTAAGATTAACAGTGATGTGGAGATACTAAATACCGATTTGCATATTGCTACATTAAACGCTGATGCCAAATTGTTTATGGAATTGACCATTGAACGAGGGCGGGGTTATGTTTCGGCGGAAAAGAATAAAAAAGAAGATGATGTCATTGGACTTATTCCCATTGATGCTATCTTTTCTCCGGTTAAGAAAGTGAACTTCGGGATAGTAGGTACCCGGGTAGGACAGCGAACAGATTACGATAAATTAACACTAGATATCACAACTGATGGAAGTATCAGACCAGATGAAGCTATCAGTTTATCAGCCAAAATTTTGAGTGATCATCTTAAATTATTTGTTGGTTTAACAGATACTATGGGTGACGTAGAAATAATGGTTGAAAAAGAAGAAGAAGAAAAAGATAAAATTCTGGATATGACTATTGAAGAGTTAGATTTATCAGTACGCTCCTATAATTGCTTAAAGCGGGCGGGTATTAATACTGTTTTCGAATTAACGCAAAAATCGGAAGAAGATATGATGAAGGTTAGAAATTTAGGAAGAAAATCCTTGGAGGAAGTAGAGCACAAGATGAAAGCTCTTGGTTTAAATTTAAGGGCCTCTGAGGAATAACAGGGAATAACAATCTGGCAGGTAAAGGAGGTAAAAGGTATGGGCTATAGAAAGCTCAATCGTACTAGTTCTAATCGTAGGGCGATGTTGAAAAACATGGCAACTTCTTTACTGAAATACGGAAGAATTGAAACTACTGAACCTAAAGCTAAAGAAGTGAAAAGAGTTACTGAGAAGATGATTACTTTAGGTAAAAGTGGTGATTTGCACGCCCGGAGATTGGCAATGGCCTATCTATTGGATGAAACTGTTGTCAAAGAATTATTTGATACAATTGCACCTAAATTTGCCCAAAGGCAGGGTGGTTATACTAGAATTATGAAAACAGGACCCCGTCGGGGAGATTCTGCTCCCATGGCAATTATAGAATTGGTAGAATAGATCAATTTAGAGGTCAGGATACTACTCCTGGCTTCTCTAATTTGAGGACAAAATCATATGAAAAGTTTATCAGTGTGCGAGTGAGCGAGTGGGCTAGAAAAATATTATATTTTGACTAAATTAGTTCTAATACTTGATATTTTCTGTAGCACTGTAGCACTGTAACACTGTAGCACGAAATACCTGCAATGCAGGTATTTCTTAAATAGGGTGAGAGTATGATTGAGATAAGAAACCTTACACATAAATACCGTATGGGCAATAACAAGGAATTAACAGCTGTGAATAATCTAAGCTTAAAAATTGCTAAAGGTGAATTTGTAGCTGTCCTAGGCCATAACGGATCTGGAAAATCAACCTTGGCCAAGCACTTAAATGCTTTACTTTTACCAACTGAAGGTAAGGTAATAGTAAATGGCCTTGATACTTCTGATGCAAAAGAGTTGTGGCAAATACGGCAGCAGGTGGGTATGGTGTTTCAGAATCCCGATAACCAGCTAATAGCTACTACTGTTGAAGAGGATGTGGCTTTTGGTCCGGAGAATTTGGGTATTTTACCTGAAAAGATTAGACAAAGGGTAGATGAGGCCCTTAACATCGTCGGAATGGCGGACTTTAAGACTAGGGCTCCTCACCTTCTTTCTGGTGGGCAAAAACAAAGAGTAGCTATTGCTGGGATTATCGCTATGCGACCCCAGTATTTAGTATTAGACGAACCTACTGCTATGCTGGATCCATCCGGCAGAGAAGAGGTTATTTTTACTATTAGAAAGCTTAACAAAGAAGAGGGGCTCACGATAGTCCATATTACCCATTTTATGGAGGAAGCTGTTTATGCTGACCGGGTAGTAGTCATGGAAGCAGGAGAGATTGTTCTTGAGGGTAAACCAAGGGAAGTTTTTTCTCAGGTTTCTGTATTAAAAAAGCTGCATTTAGATGTCCCGGCAATTACTGAACTGGCCTATCTATTGAACAAAGAAATTCCGGGATTCCCTAGAGATATTATGACCATTGAGGAAATGGTGGTGGCCTTATGTCCATAGAGATTAAAGACCTGTATCATACTTATCAGGTCGGTACACCATATGAAACTCATGCTCTTCAGAAAATTAATTTAGACATTGCGGAAGGTGAATTTATAGGATTGATTGGTCACACCGGTTCTGGTAAATCGACATTAGTTCAGCACCTAAATGGACTTCTAAAACCTTCTCAAGGACAAATAACAATAGATGGCGTGGACATAAGTCAGAAGGGCATCAAGCTTAAAGAAATACGTAAAAAAGTAGGATTGGTATTTCAATACCCTGAGCATCAATTGTTTGAAGAAACGGTTTTGAAGGATGTCAGCTTTGGACCGCAAAACTTAGGCCTTTCAGTATCGGAAATAGATAAAAGAGTAAGAAATGCCTTGGAAGTAGTAAATTTGGATTATCTGGAGATTAAAGATCAGTCCCCGTTTAATATAAGCGGCGGACAAAAAAGACGGGTAGCCATTGCCGGAGTACTGGCTATGGAACCTAAATACCTGGTTCTTGATGAACCGACTGCCGGACTTGATCCACGAGGCAGGGATGAGATATTGGCTCAGATTAAAGAACTCCATCGGAGACTAAAAATTACTATTATTCTAGTATCGCACAGCATGGATGATGTAGCTAAAATGGCTGATCGTCTAATAGTTATGCATGATGGAGAAGTGGAACTCAATGGAACACCCCGGGAGGTTTTTCAAAAATCGGAAATACTTAAGGCTATAGGCTTGGGGGTACCCACTGTTTCTGCATTACTATATAGTTTAAAAGCTAAAGGCTTTGAGGTTAGAACGGATTTGCTAAATATGGAAGAAGCAAAAGAGGAGATTATTAAAGTATTAAGGATGAGGAGGGGGAAGAATGCTTAAAGATATTACTATTGGGCAGTATATTCCCGGAGAATCCCTTATCCATAGGCTAGACCCTAGGACTAAGATATTAGTGGTAATAATATATATGACTGCCTTGTTTATCATTAATAATGCCATAGGGTACTATTTTATTTTACTTTTCTCTTTAAACATCATCCTTTTATCCCGTGTTCCAGTTAAATATTATTTAAAAGGATTAAAGCCATTATTAATAATTATTATTTTAACAGTTAGTCTCCATATTTTTATGACTCCTGGAACAATAATAGCAGAGATTGGTCCTCTAGCAGTGACCAAAGAGGGTCTCAAGCAGGGTGTCTTTATGGGTACACGATTAATACTTTTGGTTACTGTTACCTCAGTGTTAACCTTAACAACTACACCTATGACTTTAACTGATGGTATTGAGCGGCTGCTAAACCCTTTTAAAAGGATTGGGGTTCCGGCCCATGAACTGGCTATGATGATGACAATAGCTCTTAGGTTTATTCCCACTCTAATTGAAGAAACAGATAAGATTATGAAGGCCCAGATGGCCCGAGGAGCAGATTTTGAAAGTGGTAATATTGTACAGCGGGCTAAAGCACTTATTCCTTTACTTGTACCTTTGTTTTTAGGAGCCTTTCGTCGAGCTGATGAATTGGCTATGGCAATGGAAGCACGGTGCTATCGGGGCGGTGAAAATAGAACCCGAATGAAACAACTCATGTATACATCTTTAGACACGGGTGCAATGTTTATTACTATTATTTTTCTTATGTTTGCTATCTACACACGACTGGCGGCATGATACATTGCAGTAAGGGTTATATTATGGCTTGACGTCTTTTATGCTAATCATTTGGACGGCTTGACGGCTTAAGGGTTATACCCTTGGTCGGCGTGACGTCTTATATGTTAAATATTAGGTCGGCATTAGGTGTATCTAGTAAAATTTTTGGTCTACAATACTATTATTTAGTGATGCTGACATGCAGTATGACCTCAAAGACGTCATGCTGACGTCGAGAATATCCCAATAGCCGTCATGCCGTCGTGCAGGATATCCCTTGAGTTGTAATGCTGACCATATAAATTGGCATTTAAGCCATTAGCCTGATATAAGTTAACCCGGAAGGTGGAAGTAATGCGTAATATTAAGGCCACTCTTGAATATGATGGGACAAATTATCACGGTTTTCAAACTCAGCTCAATAAAAAACTTCCAACTATTCAAGGTAAACTAGAGAGTTGTTTGATGCGGGCTTTAAATGAACCTATAAAAATTACAGGTGCCGGTCGTACTGATGCCGGAGTGCATGCCGAGGGACAGGTCGTGAATTTCAAGATAAATAACATAATTCCTCTGGACCGTCTCCCCTTGGCTTTAAATGGACAGCTGCCTAATGATATAGCAATAAAAGCTTTAGAAGAAGTAAGACCTGATTTTCATGCTCAGTATGATGCCAAGGGAAAGTATTATATTTATCGAATTTATAACAATCGAATTCCATCGGTTTTTCACAGCCGTTTTTCCTATTTTATTCCTTATAAATTGGACATGGATAAAATTGGGGAAGGTTCTCGGCTTTTTGTGGGGACCCACAATTTCAAGAGCTTCTCAGCTAGCGGCACAAATGTTAAAAATTTTGTGCGGACAATTCATTCGTTAGATATTGTCAACAATGAAAACATATGGGAATTCCATATTCAAGGAAATGGCTTTTTATACAAAATGGTAAGAGTAATTGTCGGTACTTTATTGGAGCTAGGTAAAGGACGAAGGGATGAAGACTCGATTAAGGAAGCACTTAATAATGATGACCGTACATTAGCGGGGAAAACTGCCCCACCCCAGGGACTATGCTTAAAAAAAGTATTCTATTCTTGACATAGCGGTCATAGTCTATTAAACTACTACTATGGATTTTTATGTTATTTTATGATCCAGAGCCCCGGATCTTAAATAATAATAAATTAATTTATTACATTAGTTACCTTTGAACTAAGGAGGGAAATAACAAATGCGCACCTATATGGCTAAGCCTAATGAGGTTGTAAAAAAATGGTATATTATTGATGCTGCTGGCAAACCTTTAGGTAGAGTAGCTACACTTGCTGCTACTTTATTAAGAGGCAAGCATAAACCGACCTATACTCCCAATGTGGATTGTGGTGACCATGTTATCGTCATCAATGCTAAGGAAGTAGTTTTAACAGGCAAAAAGTTAGATCAAAAGGAATTGATTCGTCACAGTGGTTATCCTGGTGGCATAAAAAGAACAAAGTATAGGGTTTTAATGGCAACTAAACCAGATTTAGCAGTTGAAGTAGCAATTAAAGGTATGTTACCTCATACTAAATTAGGTAAACAGATGTATAAGAAGTTACAAGTTTACCGCGGTTCAGATCATCCACATCAAGCTCAAAAACCTGAAGTATGGGGAAGGGAGGCGTAGTTGGTGGCACAAGTGCAATATTATGGAACAGGGCGTCGTAAGTCTTCAGTAGCAAGAGTTCGGTTGATTCCTGGTAATGGTCACGTATTAGTTAATAACCGTCAGCTGGATGAGTATTTTGGTAAGAAGACATTAGAGATGATTTCTAAACAGCCGTTGGTTCTAACCGACACTGAGGGAAGATTTAATGTAGTTGCAAAAGTTAACGGCGGCGGCACAACCGGTCAAGCCGGTGCTATCCGCTTAGGTATAGCTAGAGCACTTTTGAAAGCAGAGCCCAGTTTGCGTCCGGCTTTAAAAAGAGCAGGTTTCTTAACAAGAGACCCAAGAATGAAAGAAAGAAAGAAATACGGCTTAAAGGGTGCAAGAAGAGCACCACAGTTCTCAAAAAGATAAACGCCAAGACAAAAGAAATCCCCTCAAACCGCATGGTTGGGGGATTTTCTTATTTATAGGAAAGTCTTAAAGTGTACTCAAAACTACCTACAAGTAACAAACAACTAACTTACAAGATACAAATATCTATATCATATCTACAGCCTTTAGAAGTTCCTCTATGTCTTTATGAGTATAAACCCTATCCGTTATATCCTTGGAAGCATGTCCCATTATACGCTTAACTGAGACCTTGTTAGCACCTGCATTATCCATCAGAGTAGCAAAGGTATGCCGGCAGTCATGAGGTTTATGCTTCATTCCTAATTGCTCCATAATTTTCTTCCACTTTTCTTCATAGTAATTCCAGTATCGCATTTGATTACCCTCGTGATTAACAATAAAAAACTCATTCTCACTAAGCCTATTCTTTATTAGCGGAAGTATCTTTTCGTTGATCGGTATAATTCTGTTTTTACTGGCCTTAGTTTTAATTCCACCCGTTACAATTCTTTCTTCTAAATTAACATCTTCATTTTTAATTAATATTAACTCACCTGGCCGCATACCTGTGTAGATCATAATTAAAACGGTATCAATAAAATCCATTCTCCCAACATTATCCCACAGCAGCCTAATTTCTTTTTGGGTAAATGGCTTCCTGGTGCTTTCCTTTTCATTTTCACCTATCTCTACAAATTTAGAATAATCCTTATTAATGATGTCATTTTCTAGGGCATACTTAAAAAGCTGATTAAACAATACTTTTATCTTTTTTAAGGACCCATGCCCTAATTCACAATTATCAATTACAGCCTGCATATGAGGCTTTTTAATTTCTACAAACTTCATATCATGCAGAGATTCGGCTATCTTATAAGAAGCCTTGTATCCATTCACATTAGATGCAGATATTTTGCTAAACTTATCCTTTGACCACTTTTCAAATATTTCTGAAAATGTCACCGTCGCAACATCTATCGAGTAGGGATTTTGGTTAAAGTCGGCTAGAGCATTTAAAGCATCCTGCCTTTTCTCGTAGTAGCCTATTGTTTGATAGATTTGTTTTCCATCATCCTCCCAGCCTATAGTTTTCCGCGCGATGAATGGCTTTCTTCTTTTGCCACTTAATTTATATACACTGCCTAACCGTAACCATTCGGCAATCGCATGGCTCTATATCACCCCCTTATTGACTATTTTAAATCAATTTACTTTCTTTATACATTGGAAATTACAGGTATTAGAATTTACATAAATTTCTTTTCCTTTTATTACTATTGCTTTTATTCTTTTGGGAACATCACCCTTCATTTACTACCGACCCCTTCCAATATTTAGTATAATCCGTTCGGTTTTTGTTCGGTAGTGATATTATATCACCTATTATAATAATATTCGCTATTTTCCATGATTTTCTTGCTATTAAAAACATGCAAGTTTACGACAAAAAAAGAGTAGTATCGATTATTTACGACACTACTCACTCTTATCTTTAAAATAGTATTTTTCAACATAAGAAAATACTCCTTTTATTTCCTCGGGAGTTATTCCCTTTTCTTTTAAATCAGCAACAAGTTCTATATAGCTTGGAGCATCATCAGATTCTAATAATTCTCTTACTTTTGGAGAAGCATGTTCTAGATATTGTTTTAAATCTATTTTTACTGTTTTCTGCTCAAAGAAGTATGCCATTTCTTTATTGCATGCTTTAGATATTTTTTCTAGTGATGCAGTTGACGGTTTTTTATCTCTGCTGTTTTCAAGATCACTAATATAAGAGGGGGAAAGTCCTACTTTTTTAGCAAATTCTCTGACTGTCATATCTCCGCGAAGCTCTTTTATTTTATCTCCATACATTTTATCACCCCTCTTTTAAAACATAGTATTATTATACCATACAACGTAAATTTAATTCTTTATAAAGTGAAAAAATCCTTTATTTAGTGTTCGCTAAAAAAATTAAAATTTGTTCGCAAATAGTGTTGATTTTCCAAGACACCCCCTATATAATAAAGGTAGACGGAGATATTTTTTTAATCTAAATGTCCATAAATAGCGTACAGAATGAACGAGGAAGGAGGACAGAACATGCAGACATTAAGGGAGGAAGTAAATGTGTTTGTAAATGGCAAGTTACTAAAACAGTTGATTGATGCAAAATTCGGTTCCCAAGAAAACTTTCATAAGCAGACGGGGATTTCTAAAAGTTTTCTAAGCTCGTTGGTTAATGAAAAAGCAGACTGTAGCCTAAAAAAATTATATCAAATCGCATCAGCTTTAGATGTCGGAATGGATTTATTAATTAAAGATCCAAGAAAAAGATAAGGGAGGAATAAGATGAACCAATTAATCAAAATAGAAGCAAACGAAAAGCAAGGTCAGGTCGTTAGTGCTAGAGATTTATATGAAAGTCTAGGCATGAATAAGGATTTTACAAACTGGTTTAAATATCAGGCAGAAAAACTTGGTTTGATAGACGGAATGGACTTTACGCCAATATTGGGGGAAAGTACAGGCGGTAGACCAAGCGTTGATTATGCAGTAACACTAGATATTGCAAAACATATCTGTATGGTATCGGGCGGAGAAAAAGCCAACGAAATGAGAAACTACTTTATCCAAGTAGAAAAAGCATGGAACAGCCCCGAGCAGGTAATGGCTAGAGCTTTACAAATGGCACAAAGGCAGATGGATAAATATCTTAAACAAATCGAAGAAGCAAAGCCTTTACTATCATTCGCTGAAACTTGCCTAGCATCTAAAGACAGCATCCTCATTAGAGAACTCGCCAAGATAGCTAGTAAGCAAAACATCACAATAGGCGAAAAAAGATTATACCGCAAACTAAGAGACTGGAACCTCATAATGTCAAAGTCTACAGAACCATATCAAGCGGCAATTGATGCAGGATATTTTGAAGTAGTGCAAGGTGGGAAAGAAACTTCTTGCGGAAACTTGCTTTTCAAAACAACTAGAGTAACACCGAAAGGCCAAGTCTACATAATTGAAAAGTTGAAAAAAGAAGCATGAGCAGGTTATCCGTCAAAGACGCTGCCGAAATCATGGAGGTATCGCAACAATTCATAAGGGTGGGATTACAAAGGGGATTGCTACCATTCGGCACAGCAATTAAACTCAGCTCCGTTTGGACTTATTACATCTCACCACAAAAATTCGATGAGTATATAGGCTACATAGAGAAGTAAGACACGGTTTTAAAATTATTAGAAGGGGAGGAAAAGAAATGTTTAAAATAAAAATCCGAAACAGAAAAGCTTTAGTGAAAGAAGAACTGAGAAAACACGGCATTATAGATGCGATTTTCTTACATCGCAAATTATACGGCAGTGGTTTAAAAGAAGCGCGTGATGCCGTTAGATCTTATCAAAAACAAACTAAAATTAGATTTGGTTTTAAAAGTAAAAATCAAACTCCACTATTTATGGTTTGGAAAGAGTATTGGGAAAACGACAAACTAACATTTGCGGAAGTTTTATTTGAAATTTAATAAATAATTTAAGGAGGTTACAAAATGAACTTAGCACTAGATAAGCAAAACCAACGCCTAGAGCACATGACCCAAATAATGAGCAAAATGACCGCATTAACCCAAAACTTTGAGAATTATAACATAGAGGAACTAGAAGAACTCAATCACCGCATGGATGTAGTTTGCAGTAGTTTTATACAGGGGGTGTGAGTATGTGGATTAGGAGTCAGGATAAGAAAAACCTAATTAAAGCAGAAGATATTTATACATGTCAAGAAAGTGTTTATATTGCCAAAGGAAAAGCGGATGAAGTGAAGATTGGCACATATTTAACAGAAGAAAGAGCATTGGAAGCATTAGACGAAATACAAAAAACATTAACAGAATTAGAATATTATAAGTTTGATTTAGAACAAGAAAGGCCAAAAATTATAGTCTATCAAATGCCAAAGGAGTAACACTGTGAAACTAAAACCCGGCTACAAAGAACTATATCTATCAATCGGTATAACCTTAATATTTATCCTTATGGGTAAACTGAATTATTTAGAAATAATGGGGAGGTAGAGAGATGAAAATTTATAAAATGTGGGAAGTTATTAAAATGCTAAGCGAAAATCCTAAATTAAAATTTAATTTAGCCAAAGACACCGATGGTGCATTTGTAGCTATCGGAGAAAAAGGCAGACTTGTTTGGGATGGTTTTGAGCAACAATTAAAACCGGTGATATTCTTTATAAACGACGAGTGGAAACTAATCCAACAACCTGTAACATGGCAGGAAGCATTCGAAGCAGGGCTACAAGGGAAGCGCATCAAAGTAGAAGGTCAATATTTAACTTATTCTAATTTTAATTCTTTACATTATGCGCTTCATTATTTAGTAGAAAGACCAACATATTTTGAAGCATTAATGCGCGACAAATGGTACATAGAGGAGGATGAACAATGCCAATAGGTTACTGTGAACCACCAAACACTCCTCCCGAACCCCAACCTATCGCAGAATGTCGCAGATGTGGAAGCGAAATATACGCAGGTATTGACTGTACTATCCCTGCTACGTGGGAGGATGAAAGAAAGCGGTTAGTGTGTGAGGATTGCGTTACTGAGGAAGAAACTAATTATTTATTAAAGGTGGGGTGATGATGAAAAAGTTTTTTCAAGATTTTCGACACTTATTATGGTTAGCAAAACAAATGATTGTTTTAGGTTTTAAGGGTGGCTGGGAAGGTAGCTACGAAGCATGGTTGTTTTTAAGAATACATTGGTTGTATCAAAGAAAGAGGGTGCGGTAGTGTTAGAATTTAACCCCGAAAAGCACGAGTACACCTACAGCGGAATCATCATTCCAGGAGTTACAACAGTACTAAAAGTGGCAGGAATTACTCAAGATTACTCAATGATAAATCCTTATGTTCTAGAAACTAAAAGAGACTTAGGAATCAATATACATATGGCCACAGAAATGGATGATCTAGGACTAGAAATAACGGACCCCGAATTTTTACCCTACATTGAGGGATGGAAGAACTTTAAAAAAGACACCGACTTTCAATGTATTTCAGCGGAAAAACCTGCCTATTCAAAAAAGTATCGATATGCAGGAACTATTGACAGATTCGGCACAGTTTACGGTGAATCAGCGATAGTTGACTTAAAAACAACAGTGGTGGTGGATATGCAAAGCGTAGGGCCTCAGACCGCAGCATACCAAAATGCACTTGCGGAACACACCAAGGAGAAAGCTAAGAAGCGGTATATTGTGAAGCTAGACCCTAAACTAAAGCAAGGTTATAAACTAATACCCTGCACCAACAAAAGCGACTTTCAAGTCTTTCTAAATGCCCTAAATATATATAATTGGAGGATGATTAAACATGATAAACATTAACGCGGAACACCTTGAACAAGAAGCCAGTTTAATTCTAGCGGAAGCACAGCAGTACAACATCGTAAACCAAGAGCAATTTAACGCGGTAGGCGAGGAATTGAGACGGATTAAGGGAGTAAGAAAACAAGTCGATGATCTTTTTGACACCATCATCAAAAAAGCCCATGAAGCACACAAGGAAGCTATTGGATCTAAAAAGAAACTAACTGACCCATTGGACCTAGCGGAGAAATCCTTTAAAAAATCCATGTTGGCATATCAGCAGGAGCAGGAAAGAATTGCGAGAGTAGAGCAGGAAAGATTAAGAATAGCAGCTGAGGAGAAAGCTCGGAAGGAACGCGAAAAACTCGAAGCTAAAGCCATGAGGGAAATCGAAAAAGGCAACGAAGAAAAAGCCGAAACTCTAATGGAACAAGCGGAAGAATTAGTGCCATTCATCACGGTGGTGGCCCCTCAATTTGAAAAGGTTAGCGGTATCTCTACTAAAAAAACATGGAAAGCTAGAGTAACTAATCCCGAACAAGTACCTGCTTATATCAACGGTATGGAGATCAGAACGATTAACCAAAGCCAGTTAGACAAAATGGCGAAAATGAGTAGCGGAACAATTAAAGTACCTGGTGTTGAGTTTTACCAAGAATCTACATTAGCGGTATCCGCTAGATAGGAGGAAAAATGAATAGTTCAGAAAGCATTATCAAATTAGCATCAGCCTTAACTAAATTCAATGGTGAAGTCAGTAAAATATCCAAAGATGCAAAGAACCCATTCTTTAAAAATAACTATGCGACCCTTGACAATATTGTGGATGAAATAAGACCCGTACTCACCAAAAATGGCTTATCAATCCTACAAATACCCGGTGGTGATGGCGAGAACGTAATAATGAAAACCCTATTAATCCACGAATCAGGGGAATGGTTAGAGAGTGACCCTTTAGTGATGAAACCAGTTAAGAACGACCCGCAAGCGGTAGGAAGCTGTATAACTTACGCTAGAAGGTACTCGCTAGGCTCATTCCTGTCACTTAATACAGGCGAGGATGATGATGGGAATGCGGCAGCAGGAAAATCCAAGCAGGAAACAGCGAAACAAACCATCACCCTGGACCAAGAAACCGAAATCCAAGACTTAATCAAAGAAACAAAATCTAAACTTCCCGACATATATAAATTCTACAAAATAACAAAGTTAAGCGATATGACACCTGATAATTACACTCATTGTAAGAACTACTTACAGAAAAAAATAAGTTAAGGAGGAAATGAAATGGAAAGAATTATCCAACTCACTCATGAGTTATTACAAGAGTTAGAAAAGAACGGATATAGTACAGAATGTAACGTAAATATTATGGAATATGATGATGGCATAATTAAAATATGGAATATCTTACCCAAGGAAAAACCCTGGACTATAGATTGCGGACATAAAAAAGAAGCTAATGCGCCAACATTAGCCACAGCAAAATAAACACAACTTATTATATATCAAATATGGGGAGTAGCAAACTCCCCTTTTAGGAGGAAAAATGATGGAAGTTAAAATAGTCGTCGATGTAAATAAAAGATGGGAAGAAGGAATAGAACACGACCCAAGAAGCGTTGAAATATTTAAGTTTATTGCCGAGTATGATTTTAAATTCTGTGATGATTATTTTTGTTGGAAATCTGGTGGGGATGGGGATAATGGAGAAGCACTAATGTATATGTTAGATGAATATTTTGCTAATAAAGATAACGCCGGGGAGTAGCAAACTCCCCTTTTAAAACACAGTATGTAAAAATTGCGTAGTAAAGAGGGTATGGGCAATGGGGAATATTAAGTTAAGCCAAAAGAGAACATGCGAAAGATGTAAGGCTCTATACATAAGTCAATATGATGTCAAGTGTCAATTAGGCTATTTTTTAGATATAAAAATAAATCCAACAGAACCTTGTCCAAAGCCAATGACTTATATAGAACTGATTGAATGCAAAAAGTGGTATATGAAAAATACCAGTTGCTGAATATTTCAACTATTAAGCGACACTGGGGAATAACCCTCCCCTTTTTACCCAAAATAAAAGGACAAACAGGAGGTATTATGAAACTTTATCACGATCATTTTCAGAATTACAAACGCTACAACATACCAAAAGCACAGTTAATAATTGCAGATATACCGTACAATGTCGGCGTTAATGCTTATGCTTCTAGCCCTAGTTGGTATAAAGACGGTGATAATAAAAATGGAGAAAGCAAGCTAGCTGGAAAAACATTTTTTGATACCGACAAAGATTTTAAAATACCCGAGTTTATGCATTTCGTTAATACAATGCTAAAAAAAGAACCGAAAGAAGCAGGACAAGCAGGGTGTATGATAGTGTTTTGTGAGTTTGAGCAACAATTTATGCTTATTGAAGAAGGTAAAAAATACGGTTTTAATCACTACATCAACCTTGTTTTCAGAAAGAATTATTCAGCGCAAGTATTAAAGGCAAATATGAAAGTAGTCGGTAATTGTGAATATGCCTTGCTCCTATATAGGGATAAATTACCCAAATTCAACAATAACGGAAAAATGATATTCAACTGTATGGATTACACAAGAGATAATGAAACGCCAAAAATACACCCGACACAAAAAAGTATACATATATTAAAAAGGTTGATTGAAATTTTTACAGATGTTGGCGATGTAGTAATAGACCCATGCGCAGGAAGCGGCGTGACCCTGCTTGCTGCGGAAATGCTAGGAAGGAAATCGCATGGCTTTGAGATTAAAAAAGAATATGTAAAAGCATTTAATTTAAAATTAGCAAAAGATGTACAAATTACTTTTTTTAATATGAATTTAGAACAAAGTAAGCTGAATAAAGCGGAGGGGTTATTTTGATTAAATATTACGGATTAATAATATTTGCGGTGATGTTTATTGAGTTTTTGGAGGTGCTGAATTGAACGCCGAATCAGTTTTGAACTACCTAAGAACAGAAGCACTAGATCATAAACGCAGAAAAGAAAAGAAACTCAACGATCAATACTATGATTTTATAGACAGCGGATTCAAACACCGCAGGAAAAGCATATCTCATCTACGCCCGAGAAGATAATTTTTTTTAACTAAAAAGCGAATATTTTCAAGATTGTGGAATATATTAGTAAGTTTGGTATATACAAAAAAGTGCAATGATAGTATAATAGGAGTAACACTTGCAACATATTAAAAATAGGAGGTATTAATAAGTGGCATTATCAGATAAGGCAAGGGCAGCTAGGAATGCTTACAACAAGAAGTATCGCCAAGAGAATAAAGAAGCACACAACCGCTATTGTAAGGCATGGAGGGACAAGCACCCCGAGAAGGTTAAGGAGTACTTTAATACTTATTGGGAAAGGCAAGCGGATAAACTTGAAAACGAGTAGGTGGTGATATGGATAACTTCATCGGCATAAGTAGGGAGATTATAGAACATTGGATTTATAAAGATGCCGAATACTTTCAGGTTTGGTTTGAAATGTTACACAGAGCTAGATTTTTAAAAGAACCGAAAACGGAAATCAGAGAAGGTCAATTAATAACAATACATTATAGCCAATTCCTTTTTGGTAGAAATGGCTGGTCCAGTAGACTTTCGATTTCAGAAAAAAGATTAAGGAAACTAATGGATATGTTAATAACTGATAATATGATTAAATTAATAAAAAAATATCCGAGGTTTACACTTTATCAAGTAATTAATTATGAAAAATACAATAAAAAGGGCCAGCAGGAAAACCAAGAAGGGCAAGGGATAGAGGAAAACAAGGGCCAACAAAAGGCCAGCACAGGGCCAGCACAGGGCCACAAAAGAAGAAGGTATAGAATTTAAAGAAGGTATAGAAAGTATTATTATGACTTCTGAACAAGAAGAATTTATTAAAACATTAAAAACAATTAAAGACTACCCTTTAGATAAAACTAAGGATATTGAATATTTTGAAACACTAGAACAACGCTATCCTCAGTTAGATTTAGTGGAAGCAATTAAAAAGTTTGCTGCCTATAAACTAGACAAGCCCCTTACTAAAAAATCAAACCCAAGAAGCCAAATGAACGATAGTTTTAAAAACTATACAGAGTGGGGAACTTGTCTTAAGAAGTTGCAGCTAGTAAAACCAGCAAACCAAAAATCAGCATCAGACCTAGAATACGAAGCATACCAAGAAATGATTAAAAGGAGGAGGGAGAGTGGGCTTATACAACCAAGAAGCTGAACAATCAATTTTAGGCTCCTGCTTAAATGGACAAGCAGACAATATTATTCCACACATAAAGCCTAATGAGTTTATAGAGCAAAGACACCAATTGATTTATAAAACCTTATCTAATATGTACCAAGAGGACAAGCCTATTTCATTAACTACACTACATGAGCAACTAAGGTTTAAAAATGAAATAGATAAAGTTGGTGTAATGTACCTCACAGAATTGGCCACAAAGCAAACCTACACTCTAGAACAAGACATATCACTAATTAAACAAAACGCTTACATATATAATTTTTCTAACATTCTAAATAAGTTTCAGCAAATAGTAAAAGGTAATCATTATAAGTCGCTTGACGAATTAAAGGAAACCTTTGAGACGGAACTAAACGACCTGGGAGACACCAAAAGAGAACAACTAGTATCTGCATATGACGTAATGGTTAATCATGTAGAAACGATATTTGAACGGAAGAAAACTGATGGCATCGCAAGGGTTAGGAGTTTTATCGGTAAACTAGATTTTATGACCGGAGGGTGGAAGCCTGGGCAACTGATTATTATAGGTGCAAGGCCGGGCATAGGAAAGTCTGTAGTAGCTGAACAAGTCGCAATAGATAATGCACTAAATAAAAACACCGTCGCAATGTTTAGTTTAGAAATGGTCAAGGAAGAAATACTCGAAAGGGCCTTATCAAATAAATCCGGTGTACCTTTTCAATGCATCAGAACCGGAGAAACGGAAAACTTCGTTAAACCAATAACTAACGGAGTGGCGAAAATTAGCCTAGACAATTTATTCCTATGTGATGATTTCAGTATTAACTTAGCGGAAATAAAATCACAGGCGAGAAAGCTAAGGCGCAGCAAGGGGCTGGATATTCTAATAATTGACTATCTAACCTTAATCGAGGGAGAGAAAGCAGAAAACCGCAACCAAGAAATAGGTAAAATAACTAGATCACTAAAGAAACTCTCAAGAGAATTAGAGATACCAATTATAGTACTTAGCCAGTTATCACGAAAGCCTGACGGTAGAAGCCAAACCCGACCAATACTAAGCGACTTGAGAGAATCCGGAAACATTGAACAAGATGCAGACCAAGTAATATTTATTCACCGGGAGAGGGCCGGGAAGGACAGTGAAGAAGAATACGACAACGAAACAGAGTTTATAGTTGCTAAAAACCGAGGAGGGAAAACAGGAAGAATTAAAGCAACTTTTGAGGGAGATTATCAACGGTTTTCCGAATGGGTAATAGAAGCACAACAATTACCAGTAGAAAAGGGATAGTTAAAAGTTGATGTATTAAAATGTGTTGAAGCTGCAAGGCAAGGTAGAACGGATTGTTTGAGAATAATTTAGATCGAAAGGAATGTAAAAAAATGAGTACAAAGCTTTATGATATTTCGAATTGGTGTAGGAAAGGAACGGAGCTTGAAAATTATCCTTATATTGGAGAAATAGACATTGATTTAACTTTAGGAGTAGTTGCAAAAGTAGGGGATAAATATTACACAGCCGGTGTTTTAAATCATTCTAATAAAAGTGCAGGAGTACGGAAAATTGAAATAGATTTTGAACCGGAAGATAATGATTATGAAAATAATCTTACTTGTCCTTTTTGCGGATACCAAGACGATGATTCTTGGGAATTATCAGATAGCGAAGATGACCATGAGTGTTCTAGGTGTAGCGCAACCATATCATATGAAAGAGTAGTTACTGTTGAGTACACCTCATTACCTGTAAAGCCGCCAGAGATTGTAAATGCAAATTTAATACAAAGGAGTGGATTAAATGCTAAATAGAATAATTTTAATTGGCCGCCTCACAAAGGACCCCGAACTCAGGTACACCGCATCTGGAACCGCAGTAGCAACATTTACCCTTGCCGTGGACAGGCCTATAAAAAAAGAAGGGCAACAAGATGTTGATTTTGTGCCAATAGTAGTTTGGGCAAAGCAAGCAGAAAGTTGTGCCAACCATATCGGTAAAGGTCGCTTGGTTGCGGTAGATGGACGCTTACAGGTTAGGACATACGATGCCAAGGACGGACAAAAAAAGTGGGTTACAGAGGTTATAGCCGAGAATGTAAGGTTTTTAGATCGGAAAAAAGAACAAGTGGAAAGCGGTACAGAAAGTATGGGAACGGAGGTAGATTATGATTCGGATAGCATCCCCTTCTAAAACCGAACAAATTATCACCGAAGCAGTAAAAATATACTTTGACTATAACTGCACCGCGAAGGAAGCGGTGGAAAGGGCGAAGGAGATATATGAAATACAAAATAACTGTAGAAATTGATGCAAGCAATAGCCTTGAACCGAAAAATTTACAAAAAGTAAAGGGAATGGTTGAAGAAACGGTAATAGAAAATTTAAAAATTCCTAACGGTGTTACGATGTTTGTTAATACAAAAGTAACAAAAGAAGGTTAGATATATGAGAAAGCTTAGTATACCCAAAGAACAACTACTTCACGCACTCAACAACACTCCGACACAAATAGAAGCAGCAGAAGCCTTAAATATATCAACAACAGTATTATACCGATGCATTAAAGATTATGACTTAGTCCTAACTAGAGAATATAGGGAGGTAGGCCATGCTAAATAAACTAGTACAAGAAGCACATGCAACCGCAATATTAAAAGGGTGGCATGAGGAAGAAGTGTCTTTTGCAGAAGAAATTGCATTGATACATAGCGAGTTGTCGGAAGCATTAGAGGAATATAGATCAGGGAACGAACCAACAAAAATGTACCATTCAACTATTGTTTATTATGACGGAAAAGAAAGTAATACAAAGCCCGAAGGAATCCCCATCGAACTAGCAGACACAATAATCCGCATACTTACCATGTGCGGTAAATACGGAATAGACCTAGATGAAGCTATACGGATTAAGATGGAGTATAACAAAACAAGGACCTGGAGACACAATGGTAAAAAAATATGAACCACGAAACAGTAAAGAAATGCTGTGAATATTTTGAATCAAAAACAGGCAGAAAAATTACTTTAGAAGAAGCAGATAGTATTTTGCACGCTTGTGTAATAGGTGAATCTTATGGGTGTAAAAAATTTGTTAACGCAACCCGAGAACAAAAGGCAAGGAGAAATAAAAAGAAGGAGGAAAAACAATGTTCAGTTGGACAAGTTTTCTTTTAGGCTTATTCCTAGCAACACCAATAGCCTTAATAGTATTCGCATTATTTAAAATTCAGCCTGAGAAATGTCGCTGGTGCTACAATGATGCAACAACAATAAAAAATATTGGTGAAGTGGAGTGTAAATTATGTTCAGAATGTGCGGAATATTACAATCAAAGTATCGAGGTAACAGAATAATTTTTTTATCTAAAAAAGGGCAATTGTTTATCTAAAAGAGTGAGAGGTGAAACGATGGATAACTCCAAAAAAATAATTCTTGACCTATGCGGCGGGACGGGCTCATGGAGTAAGCCATATAAAGAAGATGGGTATGATGTAAGAATTATTACACTTCCAGAAAATGATGTTAGGTTATTTGCCCCCCCAAGCAACGTATATGGAGTTTTGGCGGCGACACCTTGCGACCAATTCAGTATTGCTAAACACTTTCATGGCAAGGGGAATTATACGCATGATTTTAGGGCAGGACTTGAAATTGCATCAGCTTGTTGCAGAATTATTTTAACTAGCAATCCTGTGTTTTGGGCAATAGAAAATCCTGCTAATGGACTATTAAAGAATTGGTTAAAGGAACCGCTTATGGTTTTTAATCCATGGCAATACGGTGACAACTATCAGAAGAATACTGCTTTGTGGGGCAAATTTAATATTCCAAAACCTACAGTAACAGAAAAGCCCGAAGGAATAATAAAATTCTCAATGTTAAAAAGCAAAGAAATATTTCCGGAGTATTACGGAATTTATACAAGGCAGGAGCGAAGGGCGATTACACCGCCAGGATTTGCAAAAGCATTTTTTAAAGCTAATCAATGAGGGGTGAAACAATGATACTAGCGATAGATCCAGGCAATCTTGAAAGTGCTTATGTAGCCATGGATGAAAACTTAAAGCCTGTAGAGTTTGGAAAAATTCAAAATGAATTATTAATTCATAAAATTAGCAAGCAAATGCAAAAAGATTATAAAACCCATTTTGCACTAGAAATGGTTGCAAGTTATGGTATGGCGGTAGGGGAAACGGTATTTGAAACAGTATTTTGGAGTGGTAGGTTTTGGGAAACTGCTTATCAGTATGGAGATAATCAAACAAAAATCTACCGCAAAGATGTAAAAATAAACCTCTGTCACACCATGAAAGCCAAAGACAGCAACATTAGGCAGGCATTAATTGACAGGTTCGGCGAGGTAGGGGTTAAAAAATCGCCAGGGTGGTTCTATGGATTTAAGTCCGACATATGGAGTGCTTATGCGGTGGGTGTCGCATACTACGATTTACACATAAAGGGTGCGAGGGTATGAATATACCTAACTTCTACCCAGTACCCAAACAAACACACCGACCAATTAAGCCACCGAAAAACATACCTAAGTCACTAGTTAAAACAATATACGAGCGTGACCGCAACTCCTGCCAACTATGCAAGCAAAAAGGCGGCAACCTGCATCACATAGTTAGTGCAGGGATGGGGCGACGAAAGGTGCATTGTAAGGAAAATCTATTGTTGCTCTGTCATAACTGTCATTCGGAAACTCACAACGGTAAAAAGTCCGAGGAACTACAGAAATGGTGCGAGGATTGGAGTAGGAAGAAGTACGGAAATGTGATTGATTTATTAAAAAGGGAGTTGAGAAAATGATTGATAAAATAAAAAAAAATATTTAGCCGAGATCGCGTTTATTTTATTAGTTATAATTTTAAGAAAAATGAAGGAACATATGGTTTTGGTTGTATGGATTTTACAATGGATTGCAGATTTAAGCAACGACATATACCGGAAGTGCAGGACCTTATTAGAGAAAGAAATAATTTTTCAGATGTTGTTATTTTAAATATCTTCGAATTAGGGAAGTGAGGCGATGGAACTTACTAACATAACCGAATCAATAATGGCTGACCGCGAGAGAGTAATTAACAGCATTAAAGTCCTATGGGAAAAAGCCCGAGCGAAAGCTCTATCAGAAATGGAATACAGAAAAGCCTTACAAGTGGAAATATTACTACTCAAAGAAAATAAGATGGCAGTAACCTTAATAAGCGATATAGCTAGGGGTGAGTGTGCTGAACTCAAATATAAAAGGGATTTAGCAGAAGCAGAGTATAAGGTTGCGGTAGCAAGTTTGAGTGCGTTAGAGACAAGCATATCAAGCCTACAGAGTATATTGAGATACCAAACGGATATAGAAAGTTAGGAGGTGACAATATGTGCCTACACCATTGGGTAAAAGGCACGCACAAACTAAGTCACAAGCAAGCGAAAATGTGTTGCATCTGTGGACAGGCTGAACTAAGGCATGAAAAGTTGATACTGTGGAGGGGTAGAAGAAATGGTCAAGTTAAACTATATGCCTAAAAAGTGTAAGGGTTGCGATAAAAAGAACATGGTAGCTAAAAAGTGCAAAGGTTGCGGCAAGAAAAACAGGGTAGCGGAAAATAATTATGTATGTATTTATCCTATATGCGAGGAGTGATTATTTGAACGCCATTTCAGAGTTTAAAGACCTCTGCACAGAAATAGAAATCTACAAAGAGCGAGTGAAAGACCTAGAAATGGAATACTATGCAATACAAAGGCTACATAAGTACGGGAAGATGCCATTTATAGAATATGTACGCAAAACAGAAGAAATTTGGAACACCGTAGCAATATTAACACAGGTGGTAAAAAACAAAGAGAGAAGCCAACAGTTAATAGAACAGTTTATTGGCAACTTAGAGGGATTAGACTATAAAATAGCACACAAGCGACTAATCGAAGGGAAAACTCTCAAGGAAATATCCGAGGAACTCAACTACGCGTATGGGTGGATTAGAAAGAAGAATATGAATCTTACAAAGGAACAAAGAGGGAACAGTAAAGTTGACTAAGGTGTGATATGCTTTAGGTGTCGAAACCTTCAATTTCTTTTAAAAATGTATTACGGTAAACCTCGGCCGAATAAATGAGGATTATAACACAAATAGGCATCCCAAAATGGGCTGTCTATTTTATTTTGGTGTGCCGGAAGGCGGGTAATATGCGGAGATTGCAAGGGTGGGTGCTTCTGCAAAAAAAGAAGCCCTATTCGGCTTCTTTTAGATAATGGATAGTGTAAGCAGACTTTTTAAAACCTTTGATATTTTTACTTCCGTATTTATCTATAACCACTAATGTTATGCGATCAAAACCGTCTTGTATAACTTGCCCTGTTATTTTCTTATTTCCTGTTTTTAATGGTTTAATTAGTGTGGCTATCATTAATTTTCCTCCTTTAAATATTCATTAACGAATTTTTCTAGCAACTCCTGTACTGAGATATTATTTTGCAGGGCTTTTAGTTGCAGTTGCTTTTTAGTATCAGCAGGCAAGCGTAAGATAATTTGCTTTTGTTCTTTGCGGTTCATAGGCACCTCCTACTTTATTATTGTTCTTAAAAATGACATTAAGCTTTGATTATCAATAAATGTAACTGCGTTTTCTTCATCCTCGATTAACAATTGGATTTTACGGACAACTATTTGGTTATTTAGATATTCATTTTCGGTTCTAAGATTTTTTAATTCATTAATAAACTTGTGCACCTTTGGAGTATTGGTATTAAAAAGATGATAAATTTGTGGTACTGACTTATCATTGACTTGTTCAATTAGGTTTTCTCTTATCTTTTCGGCCCAAGCGATTTGTTTTTCCGAACCTTTTAATTCTTTCATTTTCGCGACCTCCGTTTAATTTATTTAACCTTTGATCACATGATAGCATGATAGCAGATGATAGTCAATAGGATAAACAATAAATTTTAAATAAACTTTCCGACAATATTCGACAAGTGCAAATATCCATTTTAAAGAGTTATGAAAGCAACACATACAAATACATTAACCCCATCATTTAAATCGATTGTAGATAAAACTAGAGGGGGATAAGGAGAAGTAAATGTTTATTGTAAAATGCTCCATGTGTGGCAGAGAAAAAGAAATAAATAATTGGAAAGATAGACAAATAATAATTGATGCTTATTCCAACGATTACGATGTACACGACGTAAGTATAGATTTTGAATGTGAGTGCGGAAATAAAATTACGATAGCAGGATAGAAGGGAATGAGAAGTATGCCAGCTAAAAAAGGGAATAAGTATGCTGCTGGCAATAAAGGCGGTGGCAGAAATCCATCGTATAAAAAAGAGTATAATGATTTAGCTTACAAGTTTTGTTTGCTTGGTGCAACAGATAAAGATTTAGCAGATTTTTTTGAAGTATCAGAGCAAACTATCAATAATTGGAAGAAGGAACATAAAGAGTTTTATTTATCCCTAAAAAAAGGAAAGATAGAAGCTGATTCAGTAATTGCACAAAAGTTATTCCATAGGGCAAAAGGTTACGAGCATCCAGATGTGCATATATCAAATTATCAAGGAGAAATTACAACTACCGCTATTACTAAACATTATGCACCCGATACAACAGCAGCTATATTTTGGTTAAAGAATAGACAGCCGCAATATTGGAGAGATAAGCAAGAAATAGATGCAAATGTTAATTCAACAACAACTATTAAAGTTACAAAGCCCGAAAATTTATAATTATGCATAAAAAAGTATAAAAGTGTTTAATATTCCGAGGTTATTATACAAAGGGTGAATAATTATGTACCACATAGACCTAACAGAACTACCACAACTTACAAATGACACATTCTACCCACTATATAATAACGATAATCGCTATTTAGTTTTAATGGGTGGCGGTGGTAGTGGCAAGAGTGTATTCGCAGCACAGAAAATAATCTACCGGGTATTGACCGAGGATAATCATAAAATATTAGTTGTGCGTAAAGTGGCCAAGACTTCTAGGCAGAGTACATTCTCTTTACTAAGAGCGATTATAAACAGCTGGGGCTTATCTGAACTATTTTCAACTAATAAAACAGAAATGGAGATCACCTGTAAAAATGGTAATCAGATAATACACGCCGGGCTGGATGATGTTGAGAAACTGAAATCTATTCAAGGCGTAACCTCTATATGGATAGAAGAAGCAAGCGAATTACTACCGGAGGATTTTCGCCAGCTTGACATTAGATTAAGAGGGCAGACGAAAAACTATAAGCAGATTATATTAACCTTTAACCCGGTGAGTATAACCCATTGGCTAAAGAAAGAGTTTTTCGATACAAAAAAGCCCAAAGCGGTAGTATCTAAGACAACTTACAAAGATAATAAATTTCTCCCTAAAGAAGATATAGAAGTATTAGAAGGTTTTAAAGAATCAGATCCTTACTATTACCAGGTATATTGCCTCGGCCAGTGGGGAGTAACAGGAAAAACAATCTTCAATTCTCAAAAGGTATCAATTAGAATCCATCAACTAGCAAACCAAAAACCTCTTAGCCGAGGTTATTTTATTTATAGTTACGAAAATGAAAAGATAGTTGATAAGTCCATTAGATTTATCCCTGATGAAACTGGATATATCACAATTCATGAAGATGTAAAAGAGAATTATCCGTATGTCATAGGTGGAGATACAGCAGGGGAAGGCTCAGACTACTTTGCAGGGCAGGTCCTAGACAACACCACAGGAAAGCAGGTAGCAATATTACATCATCAGTTTGACGAGGACTTATACACTAAACAAATGTACTGCCTAGGCAAGCATTACAATATGGCCTTAATCGGAATAGAAACAAACTACAGCACATACCCAACAATGGAGCTATCTAGGCTAGGCTATTATAAGCAATACAACCGAGAAGTACCGGACACGTTTACAGGGAAGTTACAAAAAAAATACGGATTTCATACTACTAAACTAACAAGGCCAGTTATTATATCAAATGGTGTCGAGATAGTCAGGGAAGCAACACATATCTTAAACGACATTAAAACCCTTGAAGAAATGCTTACATTCGTCAGAAATGAACAAGGCAGGGCAGAAGCACAAGAAGGAAGCCATGATGATCTAATTATGTCCTGGTTAATAGCCCAGCACATCAGAGAACAACAAACCTTTAATGTAAGCGAGGTACCCATTAAACCACCCGAAAAACTACTTGATAAGCTAGGCATGACAAAGAATAAGAAATCATTTAAAACAATCTAAGGAGGATTAACATGGAATACCGTCAAGATAAAACAAACAAAATGTTTCAACTCTACAACAGCAACACATATTTGGGCAACCTCACATATGCCCAACTAGACGAAATGAAGAAACTTACAGAAGAACCGAAAAATAAAAAAGCAGGTGATTAAATGAAGCTGCTAGATAAAGCAAAGCGAGCAATAACAAAACTCTCAGGCGTTAAAAAAGAATATGATATGTCAAGTGCTGAGAATAGAGCGCGACAGGGCATAGAAGATTACGAGAACGCTAAAACATCTAAGGACCCTATCACAGAGAAATTTAAAACACTCAACGATTATTACAACAACATTCACTATACTTCGAATCAAATACAGGAATTAGCCGATAAGTACGGTTGGGACTTTGGCGAGGATATACCGGTTCTCCCGGAAGCATTCATACACGTTGAAACTCAAATTGATGATGTAGTGCCGACTATGCAATTTAATGGCCGGGATGATGACTTAGACAGCGAGAAAGCAAAAGTGCGGGAACAGGTTGTAGACTTCATTCTTTATAACAATCATATAGACGAGTTAAATCTAGACAACGAGCGAGCACTAAATGAACTGGGTAACGCATTCTGGAAAGTGTCGTTTGATGGTAGCATAAAGGGACCGGGCTTTATCGGTGAAATCATTATAGGCAATCCTGACCCTGCTAATATGTTTCCCGATCCTAACGCCTATGAAATGGATGAATGTGAGTTTGTTGCCTACTCCTACCGTATGCATAAACGCAAAGCTAGGCGTGAGTTTGGTAAGATAATAGATAAACTCACTAGCGACAATGCAGCGCGAGATGATACCGAAATATATCACAACGACCACTTAGACAACATCGAGATACAACTAGATGATACTGTTCAAGTAATTGAATACTGGTATCGTGACGATGAAGGGGATATTGCTTGCAGTATCGTAATCGACCAAACCGAGGTTAAACACATTCCTAAGTATTGGAAAAACACTCGTTTTAGCGGCAATCAGATGTTTCCCTTTATCAAATACGGAAAAATCCCAATGCGGAAATCGTTTTGGGATAAGGGCGAAATCGAAAGTATTAAGCCTTTGAACGATGCAGCCGATAGGGAGTTTATCACCGCCCTGCTTAACAATATGTTTATGAGTAACGACATTGTATTGATGGAAGATGATGCACTAAGCGAAGGGCAGGAACCCAAGTCACTCCCAGGCGCAATATGGAAAACTAAGCCCAACAAGATTAACGCTGTTAAGCGATTGGGTGGTGTCACTAACTCAGGTAACTCAATACAAATGATGGAGTTTATAGTTGCTAAAATCCAAGAAACCACCGGAAACTTTGAAAGCGCGCAAGGCAAGGAGCCTGTCAGAGTTACCACAGCAAGCGGTATAGCGCAACTGAATGAAAGAGCACAGGCGCGAAAGTTAGTTAAGCAGGCAGGCAGAATACAAGGTTTCAGACGATTAGCTGAATTAATTGACTGGACAGCCTTAGAATTTTATAACACCGACAGAATGATATTGGTTCGCGGAAAAGAACAAGACGAGCAAAACCAAACTATTGCATATAACAGCGACAAAATGAGGAACTTTGACAAACAACGATATGAACAACTAATGGAGAACGCAATGCAAAAAGGTGTGGAAGTCCCACCTGAAATGGAACAAGACTTTGCAGACACATCTTTTTATTACCCTAAGGTGGATATAGAAATCTCTGTAGGCGATGGCATTAAAAAGTCTAAAGCATTTACTCTCAGCGCACTACAGGAACTCTCAGCGATACAAATAACACCGCAGAACGCACCGATAGTTAAAATGATAGTTGAGATACTTGACCTACCAACAAAGAAGGAAATTTTAGAACAGATAGATATGTTGACCCAACAAACACAGGCCAACGGTCAGGCAGAAGGATTTGAACAGGCATTCGCACAACTCACACCCGAGGAGCAGGAAGCATTCACGAATGCGCCACTCGAGGAACAACAGGCCATTATGAATGAAATGATGGGAGGTGCTATGGCGTGAAAAACAAAAAGATGAAAGACCTAATGACAACAAAAATGAAGAAAACTGGTAAATCATCTAAAAAGTATTAGGTGGTTTTTTTATTGCCATTTGTGGCTGACGACGACCAAAGGTCGGAATAATAGTCGACAGACTTAAAATGGAGGAATAAATATTATGAAAAAGTATATGGGATTTAAAATGTTAGATGCAGAACCTATGAATCTTGGAGAGTACAACAAGTTTAGAGGGTGGACTATTCCAGCAGATGAAAACCCTGCAACAGAAGGATATAGAGTAATTTATCCTGATGGTTATGTATCATGGAGGCCTAGAGAGCAATTCGAAAAGGCGTATATGCAAGTAGGTACCAATAATACTATCACGCAAGAAATGGTAGACAAGTTTATTGGGAAGCACAGGACTTATACCTGGGGAGAGAAAACTACCGTTGTCCATGCTACCTTTATCAATGGATTTGAGGTTGTGGAATCCTCTTCTTGTGTAGACCCTGCTAATTATAATGAAAAGATAGGGGAGAATATTTGCTTAGATAAGATTAAGGATAAGGTGTGGCACTTGTTAGGTTTCTTGCTTCAAACAGCAAAAGAAGGTATTAAATAGACATTCTTGTTGAGTGTCTTTTCTTTATATCGAATTAACTCGCCATTTGTGGCTGACTACTCGGAAAGACGAGGAGATATGGTCTACGAGGACCTTAAACTTGGAGGTATATATGTTAAATTTACAAATCTTTGCTGATGGTGACGACGGCCAACAGTCGGTTAAAACTTTTACCCAAGAAGATATTGATAAGATAGTAGGCGAGCGATTAGCCCGAGAAAAGGCTAAATATGCAGACTACGAGGACATAAAGGCAATCACGGAAGATCTTCAAGCCTTTGGGTACAAAGGAACTCCTCAAGAAGTCAGGCAAGCAATTAAGGAGCAAAGAGAACAGATGCAAAAACAGACAGAACTTGACGAACTTCAAACGCAGGCGAAAATCGAGGGAACTTCTCCCGAACTTCTTAAGAAAATTAGTGATCTAGAGACTAAACTTAGCAAGTTTGAAGAGAAGGAAACCGAGAAAACCAAGCAGGAGGAAGCCAAGAAAAAAGAACTCGAACAAATGGACACTCAGATCGAAGAGTTTAATGAAAAACACGCTGACATTGACCTTGAAAAACTCTCTATCGACCCTAAATTTAAGCGGTTCTACGAAAAAAGTAACCCCAAACTTACATTAGTTGAGGTATACGAAGAATTTGTGGACCTTATCGGTGGGGTAGAGAGTGAAACAATGGCAAAAATACGCTCTAACATTGAGCGCAGCACATCAAGCGGAAAAGCCAAGAATGACAGCGCAGGTGCTACTCATGGACTAACCCAAAGACAACAAGCATTAGCAAAAAATGCAGGAATGTCCTTTAAGGATTACTCAGATTTACTGAAAGATATTATGTAAGGAGGAATTAACATGGCAACAGCAGAGAAAATTTCCTATGCCTACGACTTAACAGGCTCGGATTATTGTGTAGAAAGAGAGTTTGACATTGCAACAGGTACCGTAATAGAACAAGGTGAGGTTGTAAAGTTATCTTCAGGTAAAGTAGTTGCTATTGGTGATGCTGACCAAGACGATCCATACCTTGGCATTGCAGCCGAAGCACACACAGGCACAGCCGATACCTTAAACCCTAGAGCAGATGGTTTGAGAATCAAAGTTAAGTGCTCCCCAACAGCAGTATTTAAGTGCAAGCCCGGCATTGTATCCACCGCAGACAGCGGAAACACGACTACTTGGGTGGATGCCGAAGTCACCGCAGTAGCAGACGATACCTATAACGGGGGCTATCTAAAACTGACTGAAAAAGCAACAGCATCTACATTAACTAGTCCCTTAGGTACTGTTTACGCTGTAACAGACTTTGCAACTACTTCCGGCACTTTCACGGGTGCATTTGCAGGTGGAGTAGTAGCAGGAGATAAGGCCCTAATCTTCCCTCCTGTTGGTGGCTATGGTTGGGACTTGAACTCTGACGGAACAAACCTTGATCTTAAAGCGCATGGTGGCGAATCTATCGTTATCATTGATGTAGACACTCAACTTGAATATGTCTACTTCATGCTTAGACTTCACCAGTTCGGCAATTACATGGTAGCTCTATAGAGCACTCACTTAGTGGGTGTTTTTTAATTTTAATTGAAAGCGAGGAATTAACATGAATGAAGTATATACATGGCAGAATGATTTATACCCATTAGTAACTAAGCGTTTTTCCGATAGATACGCAGAACGCACCGACATTATGAAAGCGGTAATAGGCGAAGAAACTATTGACCGTGTTGACAGCAGGGAAGAAGGAATAGGCGGTTATGGCGAGGTTCCCGATTATGACGGAACTACCATTACTGAACTAGGACAAAAGAGGGGCTATGTTAAAATTTACACCCCTGCCGAAAAAGCCGCACAAGTTTCTGTTACCTACAAAAAAGCTAAGGTTGATATGTCCGGTGAAGCAAAAAGAACCGGAACTCGTTTAGCGGATTCTCTTTCCATGACTAGATTATTAGACTTCTACCGTTTATTTGGTAATGCTTTTAATGCTTCTTATGCAGGGGCAGACGGTAAAGCATGGGCAGCCGCTGATCATCCAATTTCTAGCGATAGTGGAGCAGGTACATTCTCAAACTTACTAACAAGTGAGTTTAGTATTTCCGCGATCACTACAGCACAAACAACTGCAAACCGTTTCGTTACATTTGATGGACTTCCTTTCATGTGTAACTTTGACTTAGTTTTAATCTCTCCCGAGTTAGAACCTAAAGCCAAAGAATTTTTTGGCAAGGAAGCTAAATTAATCCCTGAGAGCGCAGAAAACGGTGCTAACCCTGTTTATGGCATGAAATACCATGTAGTAGGCGGCGGTGCTGATTTCGGCTTTTCGGCTAAGCAATGGGCAGTAGCAGACAGTATGCTTCTAAAAGAGTATGCAAAGTGCGTGAATATCACTAAGCCTATGGTTATGTATAATAAAGAATCTTCAAATCCTCTAATAGCTAAGTACACTGGCTATGCTGACTATATCATGGGCTTCTCCGAGGCTCGCATGATCATATTCTCCAATCCTGCTTAAATGGGGGGCTTCGGCTCTCCTTATCTTTTTTAAGGAGTTGATAAAATGAGCGGTACAAGATTTCCAAACGGTCTAAAAGTTGATAAAGATGAACTGTTTATTGGTGGTGTAGCGGTTACAACTACCGCAGCGGAACTAAACCTGCTTGATGGTGTAACAGCAACCACAGCGGAGCTAAACGCTACAGATGGATTAACAGAAGGCAAGTTTATTGCAGGAGAAAAGTTTCAAGTAACATATCCGCAAGTTGCGGCAGCAGATGTAGCAAAAACATTTTTTATTGCACCTGCAGCTTGTAAAATACTTTCAGCTTATGAAAGGCATGTAACTGTAGCAGGGCAAGCAGGAACATTAACTATTGAAAAATTAACCACAGGCGAAGCGCCAGGGGCCGGAGATGTATTACTTGCAGCAGCGTTTGATTTAACAAGCACAGCAAACACACCCGTATCTAAAGCGGCGGTAACAACTGCGGCAGCGTCATTAGTAGCGGGAGATGCGCTTTGCTTAAAATTAGCTTCTGGTGCTGCTACATCTTACGCGCTAGGAACTATCACAGTAACAATGCAATACATCTAGGTTGACACCCTCCTTAATGATTGATACCTGTATTATATCAATCATTAAGGAGATGAAATTATGCCAATTAAAAACCATAAAGCAGGTATATACTGAGGAGGGATAATATGATCTGTAATGTAGTGGGAACAAATTTTGATAATATTTCTGAAGAAGCGCAATCGATCAATAATAGTCTAAGTATTAACATGAAAAAAGGATTAGTGACCGTTGCTCATTCTGCCATAGAAGCTACAGCAACATCTAGCGCAATAGATTGCAGGGGCTATAATGCTATATTAATTTCTGCCGCCATTTCTGTAGCTGTCGCACTATGGACATTTAAAGTTCAAGGAGCTTTATCATCGACAGACACTTTCGCGGATTGCTATGAGCTAGCCAATACAGGAAGTATGGCTGCTATGTCATACCAAACAAATGCAAGTAAAGTATTTTTATTCAAAGGAATACCTGACTATGTTAAAATAGTTGCCACAGAAGATGCAGATGGGGCAACGGTAACAGTAAAAGTGCAACCATTGAACGTATAAAGGGGTGATAAACCCATGAATTTTGGAACAGCTAAAACAAAAGCTTTAAAGCTAATGGCAGAATACAGTGTAAATGGTGTGGTTATTAGTTCCACAGACGGAAACCAACTAGACTACACATTAAGATTCGCAGATTTTGCAGACGATGCTCAAAAAGAAATCTCTAAAATAAGACGCATAAATGCAGTCAAGCAATTTTCGAGAAACCCGATACCTAATCAATTAGGCGTAAACATCGGTTTTGACATATTACAGTACTTAGGCACAGATAACACCACCACCACAGCCACAGGTAGTAAAGCATACTATTTTGAAGTTGATGGAGTGGCTACTATCTACGTTGAAGAAGAAACAAGTACAGGCGTATGGAGTGTGTTAACAACCATTAGTCATACTACTCCCAAGGGTGAATTTACAGTCTATAAAGGATTGATTACCGCAAGCGATGTGACAAATAACATCCGAGTAAGATTTAGTGGTAGTTATCCGTATAACATTAGAAACAGGGCTTTATATGCCTATACATTTCCAACAACAGACGATATTCCCGATTATATTCCGTATGTGCGTTATACAATGCCTACGGATTTTATTATGCTTAAAAAAGTAGTCCATCGGACCGACCCAAGGCAATACAGAAACCTAGGAGATTTTCAATGGGAAGGTAAAAAAACCTTTGTTGTTAATTATGATTTCACAGGTAGTTTTGATGTTTATTACTACAAACAGCCCACCACAATAGCAAGTGATGCAACAGACAGTGTGGAGTTTGAAATTGACGAGGAAGCACAGGACCCTATTCCGTATTACATGGCAAGCTTTGCCATTAGAGAAGAAAACGAGGGCGCAGCAAATACTTTGTTCGCTATTTATCAAAATAAATTAAGCAACCTCCCGACAAGTGTCGCGGAAGGATCTCACATGGTGGAAAATTCTCTTTTTAGCAACAGCCCATCCACTAAACTATTTTAAGGAGGTATGAAAATGTATAAACCTATGCAATTACCTCCTAGTCAGCCAAAGCCAACTCCCGAATTAAGATTAGATGTTATTAACGGTGGTGTGAGTTATAAATATATTGAGAATCAGCTAAATGACACTCAGTCACCGTATATGCTTAATCTTAATGCAGACGATAAAGGAGCTTTAATTAAAAGGGGAGGGCAGGAAGTATATCACACTTTCCCCGAAAGCCCGATACATGCTAAGTTTTACTTTAAGGATAAATGGGTAGTCCATGCAGGTACTAAACTTTATACTTATGATGGCACAACAGAAACCGCAATATTAACAGGCCTAACATCTCAAAAGGGTGTTTTTTTTGTGTTCAATGATATTCTGTACTATTTAAACGGTGCCCAGTACTCTCAGTGGAACGGTACAAGTGCCGCGAGTGTAGTAGGCTATATTCCGACATTAACGCTAGGCAGAGAACCAGCAGGCGGGGGTACAGCATACGAGGATTTCAACTTATTATCAGCAGGGTTTATTGATAGTTTTAGTGGTGATAACACAAGTGTAAATTATCAACTATCTCTAACAGGTTTAGATGCTACAGCTATTACCGCTTCACTAGATGCCGGCATAACCTACGACAAAGTGGAAACTACACACTTCACAGTCAACCGCACTACAGGCGTGGTAACTTGGTTAATTGCCCCTGCAACTGGCACGAACAATGTCAAGATAAAAGCATTTAAAACAGTCTCGGGCATGGCAGACAGAATAAAAGGTTGCAAATACTTCGCTATCTATGGTGGAGAAAATGACACAAGGGTATTTGTAAGCGGAAACTCTACTTATAAAAATTGGTATTGGTACTCAGGACTATTTGACCCTACCTATTGGCCTGAGAACTCTTTCAACAAAGTAGGCTCAGACTATGAGGCTATCACTGTATTCATCAAGCAGTATGACACTTTAATTGTCATAAAAGAACGCTCTGTTTTTTCAGTCAACTATCAACTAAAAGACGATGGCACAGTATCATTTCCAACCAAGCCTATTAACTCAGAAATAGGTTGCGATATGCCCTATACAGTACAGCTTATCAACAACGAACCGGTATTCGCTAACACTTATAAGGGTATTCACATTTTGCGAAGTAGCGAAATAAGGGATGAAAGAAATGTTCAGCCTATTTCTTCTAATATTAACGGTGGTCCATTTAGACCGGGGATCCTAGACGAAGAAAAAGCGGATTTGCTTCTAGCTACATCAGTAGACTATGATAAAAAGTATTGGTTTTGCGTGGGTTCTAAGGTGTGGGTGTGGGATTACGAACAAACTCCATATCAGGGTAATGACGAGCTTTTAGCCTGGTACCCTTACGACAACATTAATGCTAATTGCTTTTTAGAATTAAACAGGGTGCTTTATGCCGGGGATAGAACAACAGGTGATTTAGTTAAATTTATCGAAAACTACAACGACTTTGGCGATGCCATCAACGGAGTGTGGCGGTCTAAGTTATTTAATTTCAATTTGCCCGATTACTTAAAAACCATCACAGAGGTTTGGTTTACCACTAGAGCAAATACTTATTCTTCTATTGTAATTCGCTACTATAATGATAACGGTGATTTGTTAGATTCTACAACGGTTCCTGCAACTGCCGCATCTTCTTTTGATTGGGATAATTGGGATTGGGATGATTTTACCTGGGGAGTTTCAAGATTCGCTCCTACTATAAAACGTAAACCAAAGATTAAAAAAGTACAGTATTTTCAAATTGAGTTTTCCAATAATGTGCTGAATGAAACCCTTTCTTTGTTAAGTTTAGTCATTCAGTATGTTATCAACAGGAAAATAAAGTAGAGGTGATATTATGGCAATCGGTGATTTTAACTATACGCCTACAGATGGATTAGACAATACAACTTCATTTCCTTCAAAACCTGGAAGCGGCACAGCAGCAAGAGCGCAATTTATGACGGTTTTAAATCAAATTAAGACTTTTATGAACGGTACTCAAAAAACCGCAATTAACGCAAACGAAACAGCAATTGCAGAATATGGAACAGATTTTACAAACAACCAGTGTATTGTATACAATAACGCAAGCCAAGCTATTGCAGACAGCACATTAACCGCTTTAGCTATGAATACAGAAGTAGTAGATGGCGATACAATGCACGATACAGTAACTAACAATAGCAGAGTAACAATTAAAAAAGCGGGAACTTACCAAATTGTTGCAGATGCGACATATGATTCAAACGCAACAGGAGTGAGGCGTTTGTATGTTAGAAAAGGTGGCAGCACAATTTTAAAATCTATTTTTCAAAATGCTGTGTCGGGAACCCAAACTAGCATGAGTGTTTCTGCCGCAGAACCTCTTGTAGTAGATAATTATATCGAAGCTGTCGCATACCAAAATAGCGGAGGAGCCTTGAATGTTCGTGGTGATACAACTTATGCTTGCAGACTAAGCGTGATAAGGTTAGGTGATTAATATGGAAATAATTATAGAAAAAGAAATTAACCCAGCACAATTAATGGATGAATTGTTAGCAGAGGGTTTAATACAAACCTTGAAACCGGATGGCACTTCTACAGTACAAGGAAACACCGTATATATTGAAAATGATACAAATATAGAAAGAATTAATGAAATAATTTTAAACCACGTACCCAACTAACACCCCAAAGGAGGTGTATTTTTTATGGCTTATGAAAGTCTAAGAGAAGCATTATCAAGAGTAGGCGTAACAGGCTCAGAAGCAGAGCGACAAATAAGTTTAGCCGCAAGCCAAGGCGCAAAAGATACAGGTCAAACTACAGTAACAAGCAGCACGGGTGGAGGTAGTTCTTCTACTGTATCGGGAACGACTAGACCACCTATATTTCAACCACCACCAGTTAATCCTTTACAGCAACAACAAGATTTACTTAACCAGTACCTTCAACAACAACAAGCGGCGCTATCAGCACGAATTAACTCTGCTAGAGATATAAAATTAAGCGGATTAAAAGATCAACAAGGTGTAATAGGAAATCAGTACACCGAAGCATTCGGCAGACTTAACCAAGCACGACAGCAAGCGCCAAGGCAATTTCAACAACAGCGTACTCAGGCAGATATGCAAGGCGCACAATCCGCACAGCGTTTAAGGGAGTTAATGGCTGCTAGAGGGCTAGGCGCAGGTGGCGAAAATATAACCGCTAATGTAGGATTGCAGAATCAACTACAAGGCACTATGGGTGCCATTGGACAGCAGGAACAAGACTACATGACAGGTATTGACCAACAGGAACAAACCTTGTCTAGAGAACAAATTACCGCAATTAACCAAATTCTAAACCAAATGAACCAAGTCAGAAACGCATCTAGCGCAGAGGAAATTGCTTCTGTTAATGAATTAGCGGCACAAGGCAGTAAGGGTATGCTAGACCTATTCAATCAAAACGCAGACAGGGATTTACAAGTACAGCGGATTGGCTTAGACCAGTTTAATTCCTTTGCTAAAAATAAACTTGAACAGGAACAGTTACTTTGGGATCAAAACCAAAACAATCCTGCTGTTCAAAAACAGTTACTTTCTAACAAATTGCTTGAATTAGAATTAGAAGGATTCCCCGAAAGGCAACAACTTGAAATAGCCAAACTTAGGCGTGATGCTAACCAGCCTTATATTACAACAGCGGAGTTAAATAGGATTAATGCACAGGCTGACCTGTATAGGGCGCAAGCGGAGAATGTAGGGAAAGAGCAAACTAAGCCAACAAATATAGACGAGGCTATTAAGCCTTATCAATCGCAACTAGAAAAACTAAGAAGTTCTGCTCGTGCTGGTGATACTTCTGGAATGCTTAACTATATTCTTAGTTTAGAAAGAAACGGAATACCAGAAGATCAAATAGACAGATTACTTATAATTAATGGACTTCCCCTTGGAAAGTAGGTGTTAAAATTGGCTAGGAATTGGGATGCAATATACAGCGAAGCAGGAATCAAACCAGAAACATCAACTAGCGCACCCACTCAGCAAAAGGGTAGAAATTGGGATGCAATATATAGTCAAACACAGCAACCAACAGCATCTACGGAAAGTGGCCTCCTTGATAGACTAAAAAAGCGTTTGCCTATTATTAAAACATCCGAACCATATCAAAGACTAAGCGAACGCAACTTAGAAGCAGAGGGCAAAGCATTAACAGGTGGTGGGGAGTTAGGCAAAGGTTTTCGCGCAGGCATTGAATCAACCCCAATAATCAAAACCCTTGATAAAATAGTTCCTGATTGGTACAGAGAGTATAAAGGATTTGAAAAACCAATTGACTTCACACCTACTACCACAGGAGAAAAGATCGCATATGGCGCAGGAAATTTAGTGGGAGATTTGCCTACATGGATGGCAGGGTATGGAGTAGCAGGGAAGATTGGGCAAAAGCTTGCGCCAAAACTTCCAAAAGTGGCAGGTGCTATTTCCAAACTATCTCCAACTAAAAAACTAATGGCAACCGAAGGACTAAGAGGAGCAACAACAGGAGGATTAGTCTCGCCTGTTCATTCATTAGTAGAAGGTGATAGTCCAAAAGAAGCATTACGGCGAGCAGGAGCATATATCTTAGGTGGCGCAGTACTTGACCCCTTATTAATGGGAGCAGGAGCAGGGTTATCCAACATAGCCAAGAAAGTTATGCAACGATACAAGGGGCAAAATGTAGCTGCTGAGGTGTTAGAGAAAGCACTAGCAAAAGAATTGAGCGTAGACTGGGATAGTATGAACCCTACTCAAAGAGATGCGATAAGGAAAGTATTGACTAATATGCAGGGTGAAGCTACAGCAAGTGGAAGGTTATTGAATGTAGGGCAGGAGTTTACTATGTCGGACCCTTTAAAGTTTAAAAAGCAAGTGCCAAAGGGATTTGAAAAACCAGAATTAAATAACAAAACAAACTTACTATCTACAAATATTGACAATTCTACTAAATCTGGTATACTTTCACCTAAAGGGGTGAACGGTATGCAGAAAGCATTAAAAAGAGGAGAAGACGGCAGGATACAAATACAGCATGTTCAAAGTGATGGCGAGCGATATATAGACATAACGCCAGACGGACAAGTAGTAATACATGCTTATGCAAAAACTCCTGGAGACATGCGGAGCTTACAAGGACATCTTAATAGGGATATAGAAAATTATTTTAGCCCATTACCTGAAAATGTATATGTTAGAGTAAGCGACAATCCTGACGATTTTATACACCTAAAAAATGGTACCCATAGGGGTTCAAAAAATCATTGGAAAGGCTACGAAGAAGTCGGCTTATCTGTAGCAAAGAAAGCTGATTCTGATGCTAAATATATATACTATGTGCAAGGCGATAAAATAGCAAAGGGTTCCGACGGAGAGCCTATTTTAGATGTAAACACAGTTAAATTAGTGTCCAAAAAACCTATGACTCCAAAACAATACCATGCTGATTTTGATAAAAAATTACAGAAAAAGTTACAGGAATTAGGAATAAGCAAGGAAGACTATAGAGGTTTATATTGGGATTCAACTATAACAAAAGGAACGCCATTACAAAATGGTGTCGAAAAAAAAATAACCTCAAATATCGAAACGCCAAAAGGCGTTTTTTCTTTGGAAAAGCAAGGTAAGTTAGCGTTACCACCAGCACAAGATTTTCAATTATCGGACCCGTTAAGATTTAAGAAAACTGTTGAGGTGCCTAAGCAAAAATTACAGCCAGATTTAACACCAGTTAATTTGCCATTAAATGAAGTAGCGGCAACACTAGAAAAAGAAATACCAATGACACTTAAAAATCCCAAACCCTATCAAATGACAAAACAGCAATTTGATGAATATGCTAAAGTTCAGAAAAAAGCAGGGCAAAAAGTTGATCCTCATTTTCAACAGGTAAGTAAAGCATTTTTTAAAGGCGAGGAAATTCCAAAGCAAGTCTTAAAAGAATATGACATTGACCCCATTTTAAGGGATGCTGTTAATTGGAAAGACAAAAAAATAGGTATTCAATACAGCAGAGAAACCATGCAACGAAACATTGAAGATATTGTTCCTGACAAAAAAGTTGCTCAGCAGATTAATGATAAATACTTTAATCCTGTCCAAAAGTCGGAAACAGAAAGAGTTAAGTTTTTAAACACTCAAAGGGATGATATTAAAAACCTAAACCTTACCAGAAAAGAAATGGGATTAGTACAGAAATACGGTGAAGGAATAGTTTTTGATAAGCAAGGAAAAGAAATTACAGGCAAACGCTATACTCTTGAAGATTTAAAAAGAGAAGCTCCCGATAGGTGGCAAGAGATTGCAAAAGCCGAAAAAGTATTCAGACAAAAATATGATAGCTTTTTAACTCAGCTAAATGAAGCACTAACGAGAAATGGCTACAAGCCTATACCTAAGAGGGAAAACTATTTTCCACATTTTGACGAAATAGATGGCCTGTTAAGTAAGTTTGGTATCAATATGAACGAGTACTCATTACCAACCGATATTAATGGCTTAACAATGGACTTAAAGCCTGGAAAATCATTCTTTCAAAATGCCTTACAACGTAAAGGCGTATTAACAAAATACGATGCGCTGGAAGGGTTTGACCGTTATATAGAAGGTTCTAGTAGGCTAATGTATCACATAGACAATATTCAAAACTTACGCAAACTAGAAAGAAACATAAGGTCAGGCTTTAAAGACACCACGCATCTTTCTAACTTTGTGGCTCAACTAAGAGAATATACTAATCTGTTAGCAGGAAAAAAGAATACTGTTGATAGAGTAGCGGAAAGCCTAGTAAACAGAAAAATATTTAGCGTTATGGATTGGGCAAAACGCAAAGTAGGTTATGGTATGGTAGCAGGAAACGTCTCTACAGCCTTAACTAACTTTATACCTATGACACAACTTTTGGCTACAAGTAGAAAAGATCATGTTGTTCGTGGGTTAGTCGAAACAATGGTTAATGTTCTTAAGAATGATGGTTTTACACAGCAATCTGACTTTTTAGTACGCAGGGTTGGTTCTAATCCTTTAGCAATGACTGTGGGTGACAAGGTAGCCAATACGATGTTTTCACCTTTGAGAGCTGTGGATTACCTGACTTCTCAGACTATTGTTCGCTCAAAGTATTATGACTTTATAGGCAAAGGGTTAAAACCGGAACAGGCCATGAAGCAAGCTGACGAGTGGGCAGCCAAAATACTAGCAGACAGGTCACTAGGTAGCACGCCAACCCTATTTAATTCCAAAACATTAGGCTTTATCTCTCAGTTTCAACTAGAAGTAAACAATCAACTATCATTTGCTTTTAAAGACATTCCACAAAACTACAGCAAACTAGGTACTGCTTCCGCATTAACTCAATTAGCTGTATACGGATATGTGTTTAATGAACTCTATGAAAAAGCAATAGGCAGGAGACCAGCTTTTGACATCTTGGGAATAATTCAAAAAGCCTATGAGGATTACACAGACCCTAGTATAGATAATTCAGATGCAACAATAAATTTGGCAGATAGCGTTTTAGATCAATTGCCTTTCATTGGAGCGTTTACAGGTGGGGGGAGAATACCAGTTAGCGTGGCGTTGCCCGATGCAAGGAGTGCAATACAGGGTACTACTAGTTGGGGGAAGGAACTTTCTAAGCCTGCTTTATACCTTGGTATGCCTGCCGCATATTTACCAGCAGGACAATTAAAGAAAACAGTTGAGGGCGTAAATGCTTATAATAAAGGTGGTAGTTATAAGAACGACCAACTAAGATACCCTGTAGAAAAAAATACTTCTAATGCTGTTAAAGGCGCATTGTTTGGTCAGTATTCTTTTCCAGAAGCTAGAGAGTATTTTGACAAAAATCGAAGAGTTTTATCTAAAGAGCAAACAGCAGATGTCAACAGGTTAAAAGGCGAAGCGAGAACTAAAGAATATCAAGGGATAATGCTTGATAGAAGAATAGCAACAATAGATAAAAAGATTGATGCCTTAGAAGAAAAAGACATGACGGAAGAAAAAAGAAAGTTACTGAGGTCGAAACTGATTAGGGATATTAAAAAATTAGAAGAGGAATATAGAAATAGGAGCAAATAATATGCTCCTATTTCTTGTACTCCCACCAATACTTTTTATATTCTTCTATATCTTTAGGATTACGCAGGAACCTAATCAGTTTTGGTATTTGAATTGCACAAATAAACAATCCAACATAAGTAAACCAATTTTCATAATTAAACCAAGCCTGATTTTCAAAAAACTTTCCACTAAACAACAGGACAAAAAATAAAATAAAAACAATCCACCAGGGCATTCTACCACCTCCTACTAATCGATTTCCCTAACACACCCGGTAAATTCCAAAACATAATCACGCAAACAACCGCAGCCACAGATTTCCACCAAGGTACTCCTATTATATGCAAAAGTATCACTAAAATTGCTATTATTGCAACACGCATAAAATATACCTCCTTTTCCACATTATAGCAAGGAGTTGAGAAAATGAAAATAGAATCTAATCATGTAAAATTTACAGAGTTATTCCTAAACAAAATACTCCTACCATTTAAAGTAATAAAGTTTCCCATCCATGAGCTACTAAACGGATGGGATATTATTTTAGGCCATAATCCAAACAAAGAATTTCCATATCCTCATATTAGATATACAGAAAAACTAATGGTGCTTCCTTTCTATAATGTAAATCTATTCGGGTGGGAAGAACAGAAATTTATTGATACAGATTGCCAAAAAGGTTTACACGAAATAGGCCACATATGGCACTTCACAAAAATGCCAAACAAAAATAACCCATCCTGGATAGAATGGGCAAATAAAACAGGCCATAAATTAGATTTTACTTATTCCGAACGGTCACAGGTCCCAGCCTATGAAAATGTAGCTTATGATTTTGAAAAGCTCTACTATTGGAAATTGCCTAAACCTTATTTTGAATTAATGGGAGCGACACACACCCTAGATTACGTTGTGTTGAACGCAACCGAGGTTATGAAAGGAATAGTACCCGCAAAGGTTTTAAACAGCACTGTAGAAGCGATTATAAAAAAGTACAGGTAGCAGACAGACCCAAACCGAGGATTGGGCTTTTCGGTGCATCACCACCTAGTCTGTTTTTCCATTGTACCACATTTTTAGCCGAGGGAGTGATTAAACTGGCTCAACCTTGCCTTTACGAACAAAAAATCAATGAGTTAGACCGAAAGGTAGCAATAATTGAAACAAAGGTGGATGGTAGCATGGAGGACATAAAAGAGATTAAAGATGCCATGAACTCACAACGTAATTTTCAGCTTACCACTTTAGTTGGTGTGATACTGACTTTTATCGGGGTAATCTTTACCCTACTAAAAGCATGAGAAAACATTGTAAAGTTATTGCAATTGCGCTTAGTCTGTTTTTGGTTGTATTTTTCTTAACGGTATCGTGTTCTTACAAGGATGATATTCGCAAGGCTAGTATTCAGGAAATAGACGAAAGCTCGGACTTAATAGGTCCTGTGTTAGCAGAAAGAATTTATCTTTATTGCATTGATTTTAAACCTCAGGGCGTAGATGAATTACTTAGTAATCCTAAGTACAATACAGGAGTTTCCGGAATAGGCCCCGAGAGAATCAAAGACTTAAAGAAAAAATATAAGTAGGTGATAACATGGAAATTATTAACTTGGTAGACAAACTACCCAGACACCCAACAAAACAATACGCTAAAAGGGAATTGTCAGAATTGAAGTACTTAGTTATACATCATTCCGGTACAGCAGAGGGTGATGCGTTTTCCTTTGCAAAATATCATGTAGAAGCAAGGAACTGGCCTGGAATCGGGTACGACTATGTAATATCTAAAAATGGCACGATCTACAAAGTAAACAACCTCACTACCGTAAATTATCATGTAGGTAACGCAAACCGCGAAAGTGTGGGAGTGTGTTTGGTAGGTAACTTTGAAGCAGAGGACCCGACGGACAAACAATACCTAGCCTTATCTGAATTAGCTATTGTTTTATGTCAGGAATATAAATTGGAGGTTAAAAAACATGGTGACTTAATGAATACCACGTGCCCAGGAAAAAACTTTGAACTTGGCAAGTTATTTTACTATGTAGCTAATTACAACTACGAACAATTACAAAAAACTATATTCTCTTATAAATCAATTTTAAGGGAATTAAAACAGACAATTAATAAAATTAATATTTAGGAGGAATTAAAATGAGATTTAAAAATTACGGTTTATGGATTGCTATTTTTGCTTTCATCCCCTTGTTGTCTACAGCATTAGGCACTTATGACATAAGGCTTGTATTGCCTGTTAATTATGACGAATTAGTTATTGGAGCGTTAGGCATTCTTGTATTAGCGGGAATATTAAATTCGCCTACAACTCAAAACAAAGGGTTTATGGACGATAAGTAAAAGGGTGCTATTATGCACCCTCTTTTTTTATTTCCTTATAAAAAGTCAAATTGCCCTTATATTCCACTCCCCTATAGCTTCTTCTTTTGTTTCGATATCCCATATCGGGTACCATAATATACAACCAATTTTTTTACAATGCGGTCTAAAACTGTGAAGTTTTTCTAAATATATTACTTCCGCTTCTCCGCCGCAAAAAGGGCAAGGTTTTATTTTTTCCATTTTCTAATACCCCCGTTTCTCCCAATTTTCCTTTTCACACCTATGACAAATATCTTTGATTAATGATTCTAGTGTTACATCAAATAAAGCAGGAAAGTTCATTTTTAATACTTTGCATTCATATACTTTGCATATACCAATAAACGGGTCATCTTCTATTTTTACTGTTTTCGATAATTGCTTTTGACATATTTTCATCTTCCCCCTCCTTCCTATCACCTTAACCCCTTATTTCTAAAGCCTTATATCGCAAAATAGAGGGGCAATATTATCTATCATTTCCAGTTTTGTTTTCCATTTATGTTCTTTGCATAGTTGCCTTAACATTTCAAGAGGTAAGCAAATTTCTGCATTAGGCAAGCAGTCTTTTCCATTCTTTTCGCACATATCGCATATAGGTAGGCTAATTGTTCTTTTGTGTTTTTCAAAATCTATAACTTTAGTCATTACTTTGTCTCCTTCTTATTATTAAACTCGCATTCGTAAACTTTGCAATTATATCTGCAATATTTCAAAGGTACTGGCATTTTTTTATGCTCGCATATTATTCTAGTCACTTTTCCTCCTCCTTTCCTTATCCCCCTCTAAATTCCCCTACAATCCTCCCAACCTCCCCACCCATACAAACCCTTAACTCCCACCTATCCCCTGCTTAAAACTCAAATAAAGTGGCAATACTAACTCATAAAGAGCAAACGTTACTCTAAAGTTGCAGTATGTAATAATATATCGTGGACATCAATGTTTTCTATATCAATAATTTCAACTCTGTTAAAATTTACTGGAAAACTTGGCACCTTGCAACAACCGCAATCTAAAAACTTTGTTTCTTCTTTTAAAGGGAAGTATAGCAATCCAGAACGAAAGTCTTGTGCAATACACTTGCTAATGGTTTTACCATCTATTTTGCAATACTTATCTCGATAATCATTCATTTTTTTCACTCCTTTGTTGCAGGATATTCACTTTATATATCGAACATAATATTTATGAGGTGATTTTATGTCTAAGAAAATTTACAATAAACTTTACTATATTCGCACTGAGATATTTCAAATAGACAACTTAAGCAGATTTGCTGACATGTTGGAAGTAGATAGAACGCTTTATTATAAATGGGAGAAACAGCAAGGCTCTCCATCTTTATACAATGCATTAAATATCTCTGAGATATTAAAAATTCCAGTTGAAGAAATTTGGTATATAAAGGAGTACGATTAATGGAAAATAAACGGCTTAAAAATAAACTTCTATTTTACAGAACACAAAACGGTTTTCGGTTTGGTAAAGCTTTCGCAGAGCACCTTGGAGTAGAAAGAACTTTGTATTATAAATGGGAAAAAGGAGTTTTTCCTCCCGATCTTTATCATGCTCTGCTTATTTCACAGAAGCTTGGTGTTAGTGTTAATGAGATATGGGAGTTAGAGGATTAATTCGGGGTTTTCGTAAATATTACCGATAACTTCTAACTCGCCTTTATATGCATTTATAACCCAAAATTCAAAAACATCATACAAAGTTTCGCTTAAAATATAAGTTCCCCAATCTTTTTGATAAGAAACTATCATATTCGCAAAATCTGTTTTTCCTATATCTCCTTCATATATTTCTTTGCCGCTTTTATCATAGAGTCCTGTAAATTGCATTAATATATGATTTCCATTATTTTTATATAAACAATTTCTTTGCATATCGAAAATTCTTCCATCGGGAGTCAATGTCCACAAATTCTGTTCCCATTCTTTTTTCTCTTTGCACCATAATCTAAACTTAATCTCTCTCACCCTTTCCCCTCCTTCCTTTATTGAGATATGGGAGTTAGAGGATTAGTCTCTAAACTCTATTGGTTAATCAATCATTTTCTTTTAATGTCACACAAACCATATGCCCACCAAAATAATCTATCTTTATTTCTTTTGTAGTGCAGAAACTGCTTACATTATATTTGCAACTTTTCTCCATGCATTTTACTTTTACGCACATAAGTTTCCTCCATGTTTTAATATGACACAAAAGCTAAAAAATTAGTTTTTCCATTTTAATATAATCAACACTATCTCCATACAATTTATAGTATCCTGATTTCTCTTCTTCTGATAAATAAGATAAAACCATTTTTTCTGTCTTTGATGGACGTTTTATATCTTCTAAAAGATTTATTAAATCTTTTTTTTTAAAAACCCACACTTTAATTCCCTCCTAGCAATTCAAATAATCAAAATACTCTACAACCCTATACGGTCTAATCGGCATACTTTTTCCTATCTCAGGAAACAAAAACCTATAAGAGAACGGATTATCATTTTCTTTTATTGTTATATATTTTTGTGTGCGTAGTAGTTGCTTAAGTCTGTTGTGGTAGCTGTAGTGTGACATTCTCCTTCTCCTTCCTCTTTCTCTCCCTCAATATCAACTGTCTAACATAAGCTGATATGGCTAATTCTTCCTTCTTTGAATCTTCTACAGCAATTTGTTTTAATTCTTCTGAACAATCTACAAATATTACAGGCATTTCGTTTCCTCCTTTTATTTAATTCCACTCAACTTTCGTTTTGTCTGAAAATATATTTTTCATATCAGCCATTTTTGCACAATCTTTTCTGCCAATATACCCAAAGACAATATTATCATCACATTCCTTAATTAGTTCGTATATCTGCCTAGCTTGCTTTCTGTCTATTTTTCCACCGCAATCTGATTGAAATAAAAAGTTAGCAACCTCTTCCGTTACCTCGTTTCTTTCAACAAATTTAATTGTGTCATCATCATACTTTTTGAAAAAAACTTTTCTTTCTTCGCCGCTTAAAAACACAACATCTGAATTTGATAAGCGTAAGTAGTGTTTATAAAACTTGTCACTTGTTTTCTCTGCCACAGCATTTCTAAATCTATTAAAGCCACCGTACCCCACGTCACAACTATATCTTTTTGAACTTATTGTTACTCCCATGTAAACACCACCTTTCCTAATATTTTCCTATCTATATTCTATCAAATAACTATAAATGTTGCAATAGTTTATTTTTTTTATTCTGACAAGCAACAAAAGAGTAACACTTGCATACATATTAAGTACTAAAGATTAAACCAAAAAAACAAAAAGGTTTAATTAAGTAATTAATAGGAGGTACGAAATGATTTTAGGCATTGATGCAGGTAACAGCGAGGTAAAGGTTTGTGGTGAGTTTGGTGTGATACAATTCCCTAGCGACATTTCAGAATGGCGAGAATTAAAACTAAAATCAGAAAAATTTATCCACGACATTGAATGGGAGTATCAAGGCAAGCGAGGATTCGCAGGAACCCTAGCGCAGTTAGAAGGTGAGTTTTCAGGAACGCAAAAGGGTGACACAAAAGCACATGAGGAAACATTATTAAGAGTACTATTCGCACTACACAATTATTCGGAACATGAACATTTTAAAATTGTTGTCGGGCAACCAATCTCACAACACACCGCAGGAGAAAAGGAGAAGATTAAAAAACTACTACTAGGCAATCACGAAATTAAAATTAACGGAGTAGAAAGGAGGTTTTATATTAACAGGGTGGAAGTGGCAGCGGAGGAAGCATCTAGTTTTTGGTGTGAGCCCGAGGATGGGCTAGTAAGAATTATTGGGGTAGGTGCTGGGACCATAGGCTGTGCTACTTTGTTTAACAAGAGGTACGTTGACAAGGAAAGCTTTTCTCTTAATTTTGGTGCAGATACGGTCCGCAACTTAGACTATCAAGCACTAGCGCGAAAAATTAATAATGAAGCAAATTGGGATAAGGGGGATAGAGTGAAGTTAATTGGTGGGCTAGCTGAACATTTATTTCCGTACATTTGCGACCATTACCCTAAAACTAAAGTAATGTACCCTATCATTAAAGGTGAGAGAGTACACCCTATCTTCTGTAATTGTGTGGGATTTTACGAGATAGCGAGGGGTATTTATGGAGATTAGAGTTAAAACGGTAGCTTTTAATCTGAATTGCCCTGACCAAAAGAAACTATGGGAACACCTTATCCAACGGACCAACTTCTCAGCTTATATGAAAAGGCTGATTGACCGAGATATGCAAGGGTATCGACCTGCCGAGAAACCGAACAGTGGCGAACGAAAATATATGGAGGGGTTTATATGATTAATTTGGTACTAGCTAAAAGCATAATGCCTAAAGTGGTGTTGGCGATAGCAGGATTTTTAGTTGTGTTCTCCCCTATTGGAGATTTATCTACAAAAATTATTGAATTAGAAACCGATTTTACGATTACTGAAAAAGCCGATAACAATACTACGATAGAAACTATTATAGATGGAGAAATAATCTATTATGGATTTCTCCCTGGCATTCATCACAAAATTAAAAATAAAAACGGAGAAGTGATTGTGGAGTTTATATCTCCTAGCGAAGAAAAGGGGTTCAGCAAAGCATGGGATAACTTTGAAAAGAATTTAAGTCCTAAACAAAAAGAGATAGTTCTAAGGCATAGGGAAATAGGAAAGGTGGAATTAGAATGAAAAAAAATATATGGAGGGGTTTATATGAATTATCTAAGTCAAATAGGGCAGAACCAAGAAGGGGTTAAGATAGTTGACGGCATAGTAAAAAACCTTAAGAAGATGTGGAGACACAGACCTGGCAATGAAACAATGGGGAATATTGAAGATACTATTGACCATATTTATGGAGATTTAAAACCTCAAATATTGAAAAGAGTAGTAATGCCACATCACGAAACTTATATTTTAAAACTACCTGCCGGTCTTACTTTTGCCGAGTTAAAAGCAAAACAACAACATTTCGTAGATGCTACAGGTGGAGAGGTAGAAATAAAAAAACATGGTAAAAGAATAACATTAGAATTTTTCAATTACACTTTACCATATAAGGTTAAGTTTCAGATTGATAAATTAGATGGAGATTTGCCTATATTTTTTGGCTTTTCTGCTTCCGGTGTAGTTGTTAAAGATCTTGCCGATATGATAAATATACTAATCGCAGGACACCCGGGAGCAGGAAAGAGTAATCTATGCCATGTAATTGCCATGAGTTTACTTTTAACAAGGAGAATAGATCTAAACATTATCGACCTTAAAAAGCTAGAGTTTTCATATCTAAGAAAGTATTGTAAATTAGCTGACGATCTGGAAAAAGCACAGGCCATGTTATACGAAATTAGTAGCGAATTAGACCGCAGACTAAACTTATTAGAAAGGGCAGGAGTAGTAAAGATAAAAGACTATGAGGGAGAACTTCCTTTTCTGGTGTTGATTATTGATGAATTGGCAGAACTACAGGATGAAGAAAGCCAAATATTACTCAATAGAATTGTGAGACTAGGGAGAGCTGCCGGAATATGTGTTGTCGGTAGTACACAAAGGCCATCAGCTAAAATATTTAAGGATTTTAGCGAGAGCAAAGCAATGTTCCCGGCTACATGTTGTTTTCATGTGAGGGATGAAATTAATTCCCGGATATGTCTAGGAAATGACAAAGCGGCCACAATGCCATTTGTCGAGGGCAGAGCAATCTTTCAATGGGATATAGAAACAGAGGTGCAAACGCCATATTTGCCTATATCGCAAGCTAGAAAACTTCTTAAAGAGAGAGTGATAGAGATTGAAAAACAAGAACTTACTGAAGGGCTACCAACGAGATAAGAGGATTATAGAGGAAATAGAAAAAAGAAAAATACTAACCACTTCCCAAGTCCATAAACTGTTCTTTAATAATCAATCCTCCGGGCTGAGAATAGCACAAAGAAGGTTACAGAAGCTTTCTGAGCAAGGAAAAATATTAAAGAATAGAATATCCTTCGATGGCAATTCAATCTACTCTACAGATAAAATAAACCCTTCTGAACACTTACTAATGTCTAATTGGGTGTATGTGTATCTTAAGAAAACATTGCCTAGTTGGGAGGAGATAACTAAATATGATTACGAACAGGACTATGGAATATTACGGTGCGATTCTTTCTGTACGATCAGAAACACAAAAACCGATAAGCACAGGTTCTATTTTATAGAAGTAGATTTATCTAATAATGAATTTGATAAGGTACTAAAATACAATGAACTCTATAAGTCTAATGGCTATACTAATTGGTGGTGGGTAAAACTAGCCGATAAATTCCCTAGAATCTTAATAACAACCCATAGAAAAAAGCATGTTCTAGAGAGAATAGAAAAGGAAAATAATGGCTTACTATTTGAGGTTTTAGCCCTAAATGAACTATACGTTTAACTATTCGCTAGTTGTACTTTGAATATTCGTTTTATAAATACACAACGAATACTTAAACAAGCTGAAACAGTTATGAAATATGAATTTCAGTTTAAGAATAAAAGCGAAGCGGGAGCCGATAGGCGAGTGCGAAAGCTTTTACTTGGAATCTGAAAACAATTCTGAACAGGAGGGAGATTATGAAAACAGGGGAAGATTATCTCATATTGATGCTAGGCATAACGGGGGCAACCTTCATAATAAACAGAATATTGTGGAGAGAAGAACAATTTGAATTAGCGCAATTTGTGGAAACATTAGGAACGGCCGGAGTGGGGGTAACGGTTATAAAAGTTATATGGGATACTTGCCAAGCGGCGATAAATATTTAATTCAGAAGGTTTAGGCAGTTATGGAAATATTTCCGAAACTAACGCACAACTAACAAAGTACTATTTAATCCCTTTAAAACAACACCCCAACTTCTCAAAAAGATAATAAAAAAACCTGGACTTTTGGTCCAGGTTTTTTTATTATCTTTTTGAGCGTCCAGGCGCCAATTCGTCTATTCGTGGGCGCGAAAAATTGCAAGATGTCATTGCTATGAAAGCTACTGATTTTTGTTTTGTCATCCTGAGGGAGGAACGACTGAAGGATATTAAGATCCTTCGCTATCGCTCAGGATGACAGGATGGTTTCATTTATTTTACGAATAAGCGGAAACAAATGAAGTAAATGGCTACCCATTTACTTCATTTGTTTCTCCCGATAAGTACTTCACAATACCGGAGTAGATAGCAAATGCCATGCGATGTTGATACTCTTGCTGTGACAAAAGTTCGGCCTCTTTAGGGTTAGAAAGAAATCCGCATTCAATAATTACTGCAGGAATTTCCAGCTTATCAAATAAATAGGTTTCTTTTCGGACTAAAGCCTGCCGTTTTGTGTTTTTTAACTGTTTAATAATCTCTTCTTGAATAGCTTTACCTAAGGTTTCACTTTCTTTATGCTCTGAATTATAAAAAGTTTGAGCCCCAGCCCATATTTGAGAAGGAGTACTGTTAGAATGTATGGAAATAAATAAATCAGCCTGATAGTCGTGGGCTAGCTTTACTCTATTTTCTAAATCAGAGCGCTGCTTAGTTAAAAAGCTGCCGTTAGAGTCAGGAGCGACTAAATCCGAATCTTCGTTTCGGGTCATAATGACCATAGCCCCGGAATCACTAAAAATAGTAGCCAGTTTTTTAGAGATTTCTAAATTAATATCCTTCTCTACTAAACCGTTACTACCTACTTTACCAGGGAAGATTCCGCCGTGACCAGGGTCAATTACAATTTTTTTACTGGCTACAACCCAGGATAGAGTTTGAATATGCTGGTCATAGCTACCTATTTGATAAAACCAAAAGCTAAAACTTGATACACAAACGAAGACAATTAATAGGCTGATGATAACCGAAATTTTTCTGATATTTAAGGCTTCTCTTAATTTCATTACATAACACCCCGCTTCTAATAGTGGCTAGTGGCTAGTTGTTAGTGACTAGTGACTGGTGACTGGTAGGGGCGCGCATTGCGCGTCCGCGGCTCACATTGATGGCTGGTAATTGGTATTGTAGGTCAACGGTCGAGCTTCGTACCCAGTGTCTAGTGCCCGGTGCTCAGGGACCAGTGTTTCTTTTGGGTTAAGATATTGCGTCTGGCATGGGCTTTTCCCGTGATTTTGGAAGAATAACGTTTTTTCTGTAGCATTGACATTCCATTTTGTATAGCCTTTATAGCTTTAGTAATAGATATGGCCATAGATAAGAAGAATAGAACAGGAATTTCGAAATTTTGGGTAAAATAATCTTAAGCGCTAAATCAATATGTTAATTAAATTAACCGGGTTAATCCGTGTGTCCCGATGGGGCCTGTGGTTAGATTAAAATGTTTTTCTGGGTACTGGTCACTAACTGCTGGTCACGTAACCCGAAAAGTTATCATTAGTCACCAGTACTAGTTACTAATAAAAATACTCGCGGACGCCCAATGGGCGCCCCTACGAAGGAGGTTGTATTTTATGCTTCAGATGGTAGCAATTTGTCCTCACCCGCCGATAATCATCCCGGAGGTAGGTAAGGGGGAGGAGAGTAAAGCTGAGAAAACAGTCAAGGGAATGCAGGAAATTGCTTTAGATATTAAAGAATTAGAACCAGATCTATTAGTATTTATTACACCCCATGGTCCTGTTTTTCAGGATGCTATAACTATATCTCGTCCGAAAAAAGTTAAAGGCTCTTTGCTAAAATTCGGAGCTTCTCTTTCTTTAGAAAGAACCTTTGGGGGAGAGTTCAGTACAAGTTTAGTAAAACGGGCCCGGGGATTAAAGGCGATGGTAGCGGAGATAACTGATTCGGATGCCCATGGTTATGGGATTAATCTGGAGTTGGACCATGGGATTTTTATACCCCTTTATTATTTTGATAAAGCTGGTATTAACGCACCTATTGTACCTATAAACATGGGTATGCTTCCTTTTCATGAATTATATGAGTTTGGTATATGTCTAAAGGAAGTAATAAATAGTTACCCTGGTAAAGTAGTAGTGGTAGTCAGTGCAGATTTATCCCACCGTTTGACCCATGATGCCCCTGCTGGTTTTGAACCCCAAGGGAAAGTCTTTGATGAGATATTAGTTCAGGCACTAGAAGAAGGCGATGTTATGAGGGTTTTAACAATTGATAATCAATTAGTGAATAAAGCAGGGGAATGCGGTTTAAGGCCAATTATTATGGGGCTTGGGGTTTTGGATGGTCAAGAGATTATGTCCAAAAAATATTCTTATGAAGGGCCTTTTGGAGTTGGATATCTTATTACAGCCCTAACGCCTGGGCCGGAATTAGAGACCCGATTATTACTTAAGGAAATTATAAAAATTGGGAAGGATAATATCGATAGGACCAGAGAGAATGAGAGCTGGCCAGTAAAGTGGGCTCGAGAAAATCTGGAGAGTTATCTGATAACGGGCAGGAAACACAGTAAGCCAGAAACTGTCCCTCAAGAGTTTTTGAGTCCTAAAGGTGTATTTGTATCTATTAAGAAACAGGGACAGCTTAGGGGCTGTATTGGAACCATTAATGCTACAAAAGAAACCTTAGCTGAAGAGATACAAGGTAATGCCTTAAAGGCAGCTTTGGAGGACCCCAGATTTGAACCAATAAATGAGGATGAATTAGATCAATTAACATATTCAGTAGATATCTTAGAAAAACCAGAAAAAGTAGCTAGCATGGAAGAGCTCAATCCAGAAATATACGGCGTAATAGTCAAGAAAGGCTCCCGACAAGGACTTTTACTACCTATGCTTGAGGGAATCGATACAGTAGAGGAACAGGTAACAATTGCTAAGCAAAAGGCAGGAATTCGACCCCAGGAGGATGTTGAGTTAGAGAGGTTTAGAGTGACGAGGTATTACTAAAAGTGGGTGTGACGGCTAAAGAGCTATACTGCATGACGGCGTGACGGCTTTGAGGGTAGTCTGCAAGTCGGCATGATGGCTCATGGGTTATACTGTATGCCGGCGTGACGTCTTATGGGTTAAGATGCAAGACGGCATTAAGGTTTAGGGGATATTCTGCATGTTGGCGTGATTACAAATAAAAAAAATTTGCCGACCTCAAGGTTGTACATGTAAGACATAACGCCGACCCAAAAGCTTCACCCAGCAGACGTAATGCCGACCTTTAACATGGCATAATAGACGTCGCGCCGACCCTAAATTTTTACCTGGGAGCCGTAATGCCGCCCTAAAATTTTAACCCAGTAGCCGTCATGCCAATTATCACTAAGGAGGGCCCTAATGAGTAAGGAAGCAATGTATTATCTCAAAAAGGATAACGATGTTGTCCAATGCGTTCTTTGTCCTCATGGTTGTGTGATTTCACCGGGGAATAAGGGGATATGTAGAGTAAGGTTAAATGATAACGGTATCTTAAAAAGTATTAATTATGGTCTTTGTACTGCTCTTGCTATAGATCCTATCGAGAAGAAACCCCTTTTTGACTTTTTCCCGGGGTCCTCCATCCTTTCTGTAGGTACCTTTGGGTGTAATCTCAAATGTTCCTTTTGCCAAAACTGGGAGATTGCCCATGGAGAAGATCCAGCAAAACAGGAAATAACTCCTAAGGAACTAGCTGATTTAGCCGAAAAACACAAGGGTAATGACAACATTGGAATTGCTTATACCTATTCCGAACCCTTAATGTGGTATGAGTTTGTTTTGGAGGCTTGTAAGGAAATAAAAAAGAAGGAATTAAAAAACGTATTGGTTTCAAATGGCTATATAAATGAGGAGCCATTGAAGGAATTAATCCCTTTCCTTGATGCTGCTAATATAGATATCAAAGCTTTTAACCAAGCCTTTTATCCTAAAATGTGCAAAGGTAAGCTGAATCCTGTTCTAAAGACGGTGGAGATTTTAGCAGGTCAATGTCATGTTGAAGTAACAACTTTAGTAATCCCTAAAGAAAATGATGCTTTAGAGGAGATCGAAGAGCTGGCAAAATGGCTCAAATCAATTTCACCCAGCATATCGCTGCATTTGACCAGATATTTTCCTAATTATCAATTAAATTTGCCGCCTACACCTATAAAGTCATTAGAAAAGGCTAGGGAGGCAGCAATGAAGCATCTTACTAAAGTGTATCTGGGGAATGTACCGTAGGGGCGCCCATTGGGCGTCCGTGGTTATTCTTGGGTATCAGAACGGACGCGCAATGCGCGCCCCTACGATTTCTGCTCACCCATTTTTTAAAAGGAAACAAAATCAAGAATAAAGAAGGATTTTGACTGATAAAAGGGGAATTTATCCGCTAGCTACCAATTTCCGAAAGGGGGGAATAGTATGGCGGAGCAGCAGAATGTTATATTTAAACTTGATAGTGTTGAATATGGAATTGATATTTTGCAGGTCAGTGAAATAGTAAAAATGCAACCAATAACTAAGATGCCTAATACGCCTGTATATGTGGATGGAGTAATTAATCTAAGGGGTTCAGTGATACCAATTATTGATTTGAAGGTAAAGTTTAACTTAGAGCTCAAAGAAAGAGATGAGCATACTAGAATTATTGTTGTAAATGTAAAAACTATGACATTGGGAATAGTAGTAGATGAGGTAGCGGAAGTAATAAGGATTAACAATGAACAGATAGATGATTCTTCCAACATTTCCGCTCAGATTAATGAAGATTATATCCAGGGTGTAGCAAAGGTTGAGAATAGACTGATAATTTTATTGAACTTAGAAAAAATATTTTAGAATGCAGAAAATGGGTAAAGGAAGAGGCTTATGCGTGGTATAGATATTGAAAATTTAAAAGAAGGACAGAAATTAGCCCGGCCTATTTATGATGATGCAGGTCGTATTCTTTTACATAAAGGCACTATCCTAAAGACGGTTTATATCAAAAGGCTGGAGGAATTGGGGATACCTTTCGTTTTTGTAGAGGACGAGCTTATTGGACCATTGGATACAGAAGACTTAATTCATGATTCTGTTCGAATTCAATCAGTGAAGATGATAAAATATTCAATGGATAGGGCTAAAATTTCAAAAAACGTTGATATTAGATATGTTAGTGAAGTAGTAAATAAGATAATAGATGATATAGCATCGTCCTCAAATCTTCTTGTTAGTTTATTAGATATTAGATCTAATAGCTTGCAATTATTTAACCATAGTATTTCGGTGGCAGTTTTAGCAATAGTTACCGGAATGGTCTTAAAGCTGGACCAGCTAAAATTAAAAAACCTGGCGATGGGTGCTATTCTCCACGATATAGGGAAAAGCCTAGTTCAGGGTGAGGAGCATACAACATTAGGATTTAACTTAATTCGGCAAAATAAAGAGATAAATATTGCCTGTGCTCATGTAGCATATCAGCACCATGAGAGATATGATGGCAAAGGATATCCTAGAGGATTAAAGGCTGAAGAAATCCACTTGTTTGGGGCTATTACGGCAATTTCTAATTACTATGATAGTCTTGTGGCACCAGAGGATAACCAGGATAGGATGTATCCCTATCAAGCAATTGAAAAAATTGTGGCTGAGAGTGGGAAAATGTTCCACCCCGAAATGGTCGTAGCTTTTACCCGTAATATAGTTCCTTATCCTGTGGGCAGTTTGGTCAGGATTAATACTAATTCTTTAGGGGTGGTGGTAGGCTTGCATAGTAATTATCCAACCAGGCCTATTATAAAACTTGTTACTGATAAATTTGGCGGATTGCTCATGGATTTCCCCGAGTTGGATTTACTCGAGGAAAGAACGATATTTATAAATGAGATAGTAACAGAAAAAGAAAGAGACAAACTGGGACTTTAATAGTGAGACAGTGTGACGGCTAGGTGGCTTACTGCATGACAGTGTGTAAACTCATGGGATAATCAGTATGTCAGTGCTACAGTGCTACAGCAAAAGAAAATTATAAACACTTAAAACTAGCGAGAGCTAGTTTTTTTGCTATTAGCATTTAAAAGGAATGGATGGGCAACGTGGTAGACATAATAATTTATAGTAATTTTGGCTATTGCATATATATGCAATTTTATGTATAATTATTAAAAAGCAAAAGGAATTTGGAGGTAATTAATAATGAAAATCCAGGCAGGGATTATTGGTGTAACGGGTTATACAGGGGGGGAATTATTAAGATTATTGTTAAATCATCCTCTTGTTGATATAAGAAAAGCTGCCTCCAGAAGCAATGCAGGGAATGAAGTAACTAAAGTGCATCCCCATTTAACCAGCTTAATATCTTTAGTTGAAGATGATATAAATTCCGATACCTTTGCTGAAGGTTTGGATGTTGTATTTTTGGCTTTGCCCCATGGAAAATCGGTACCTTTGGTAAAAAAATTATATGAAAAAGGGGTAAAGATAATTGATTTAGGTGCGGATTTTAGGTTGAAAAGTGTTAGTGATTATAAGGAATGGTATGAGCTAGAACATGAATATCCGGAATTATTGGCAGAGAGTGTTTATGGCCTGCCGGAAATCTACAAAGAAACGATCAAGAAAAGTACAATTGTTGCAAATCCGGGCTGCTATCCAACCAGTATTATTTTAGGCTTGGCACCACTTCTAAAAAATAACCTTATAAACTTAAAAAATATAATTATTGATAGTAAATCGGGGATTTCCGGAGCGGGGAAAACATTGAGTCAACAAACCCATTACCCTGATATGAACGATAACCTTTTGGCGTATAAAGTTGGTAACCACAGACATACACCAGAAATTGAGCAGGAGTTAAGCCTGCTAAGCAGCGCAAAAATCCAGATAAACTTTACTCCACATCTGATACCCATGAACAGAGGGATGCTATCAACTATCTATGCCGAGGGAGTTAAGTCGCTCAGCCAAGATGAACTAGGTAAATTATATGGCGAATACTATAAAGATTGTCCTTTTGTAAGAATAAGGGGTCTAGATAGCTTACCTCAGACCAAATGGGTTCAGGGCTCAAATTATTGTGATATTGCACCGGTATTTGATGAAAGAACGGGAAGAATAATAATAATATCAGCACTGGACAATCTGGTAAAAGGAGCATCCGGTCAGGCTATTCAGAATATGAACTTAATGTTTGGTTTGGAGGAAACGACAGGGCTGAAGTATGCAGCGATATATCCGTGAGACGTCTAATAGTGGGCGAGTGGGCGCGAATAAGTGAAAGAGTGGGAGTAGGTTCGTGCCAACATGAATGGGCAGCTTTCCTGACGTGTCACGATGAATGGCAATTTACCAGGATGTGCCGCTGTGCCATCGAATTAAAGAGAAGAATTTTGCTTACAGGTTAATATCATGGGATGCATCCTATGCATGTAAGTATAACATGAGGCATCTGCATCTAGGTCTAGCTTAAAGGATGCATCAATATAAATTGGCAATCTTTGGATGCATCATTCAGTATAGCCTATGAGTAGATGCATCCCAGAAAAATGTCATTCATCGAATGCCTTTTCGGCGACACGGTAGCACGATCGCACGTCAAGAGAGATAGACATTCATGGTCACACGTAATTACTAGTCACCAGTAACTAAAACAGGAGGTTATAAGAAAATGAAAATAATTGAAGGCGGGGTTACGGCACCCCAGGGTTTTTGGGCAGCGGGGATAGCTGCAGGAATAAGGAAAAAGGGGAAAAAGGATGTAGCACTGGTTTATTCAGAGATCCCGGCAGCTACAGCAGCTGTTTATACGATAAATAAGTTTAAAGCAGCACCATTAAAGGTTACCGAGGAGCATCTTTCAAATGGTATGGCTCAAGGAATGGTTATTAATAGCGGAATAGCAAATGCTTGTATGGGTCAGCAGGGAATGGATTCAGCCATAAAAATGGCGAAAATGGCTGCAGAAGCGTTAAAGATAAACAGTAATGATGTAGTTGTTGCTTCTACTGGGCTTATAGGGGCCCCCCTTCCTCTTGATACCTTAGAGACGGGTATCAGGGAAGCCGGAAAAGTTCTCTCTCGAGAAGGCGGTCCTAGTGCTGCTGAGGCAATCATGACAACTGACCTAGTTAAAAAAGAGATTACGGTTCAACTAGAAATAGGGGGAAAAGTAGTTACTATTGGTGCAATGGCTAAGGGTTCCGGCATGATTCATCCGAATATGGCGACCATGCTAGGCTTTATAACAACCGATGCAGCAGTTGAGGTACAGTGCCTAAAAAAGATACTAAAAGAAGCAGTAAATGCTACCTTTAATATGATAACAGTTGATGGGGATACCAGTACCAATGATATGGTTGTTCTAATGGCTAATGGTATGGCAAATAACCCCATGGTTACCATGGATAATCAGTATTATGAAGTGTTTCAGGCGGCAATTACCGAGATATCTGTTATTTTAGCTAAGATGATTGCTCAGGATGGTGAAGGGGCAACAAAACTAATAGAAGTAAAGGTAAGTGGAGCCCTATCACTTGCGGATGCCCGCAAAGCTGCCCTTAGCATTTGCTCATCAAGTCTTGTTAAGTCAGCAATATTTGGAGAGGATGCCAATTGGGGCCGGATAGTGACTGCTTTAGGTTATTCAGGAGCAGAAGTTGATCCCGATAAAGTAGATGTATATATAGGAGATTTATTGATGGCGGAAAATGGAGCAGGCTTAAGCTTTGATGAGGTAAAGGCCAGTGAAATTTTAGCTAAAAAAGAGGTTGTCATTACAACAGAATTGAAATTGGGTGAGTTTGAGGCGAAAGCATGGGGTTGTGATTTGTCCTACGACTATGTTAAGATCAACGCCGACTACCGAACATAAGCGGAAAACAATAAGTGACTAGTGACTAGTGACTAGTGTAAGGCTATAGACAATTATCTATAGCAGTTAAAAAACAAATGTCATTGCGAGGGCTTTAGCCCGTGGCAATCGAAGGTTTTAATCTGGGTCTGAGATTGCTTCGCTCAGCTCGCAATGACATTCAAGTAATCACCATTAAGCTATAGTCAATAGATTATTTAATCGTATTAAATACCAGTCACCAGTCACTAAATAACTATTCAAGGTTTGGAGGAGAAGCCAATGGAACCTTTAGCCAAGGCGGAGATATTGATTGAGGCTCTGCCCTATATTAAAAAGTTTTACGGTAAAACAGTTGTAATTAAATATGGCGGTCATGCTATGAGTGACCCGGATTTAAAAGATAAAGTGATGATGGACATTGTGCTAATGAAATATGTTGGTATTAATCCTGTTATTGTCCACGGCGGTGGACCGGAAATAAACTATTGGTTAGAGAAGACAGGGCAGGAATACAATTTTGTTAACGGCATGCGGGTAACTGACGAAAAGACTATGGAAATAGCCCAGATGGTTTTAGTAGGGAAAATTAATAAAGAGATAGTTGGGTTGGTGCAGAAGAATGGTGGCAAAGCCTTAGGTTTAAGTGGAATTGACGGTGGCATGATTAAGGTCAATAAAAAGCTTGTTGAGAAAAACGGGGTAGAAATAGATTTAGGGTTTGTGGGCGAAGTGGATCATATTAATCCACAATTGATTTACAGCGCAATAGAACAGGGGCATATTCCGGTAATAGCACCAATCGGTACTAATGAGGCAGGAGATGTTTATAACATCAATGCTGATTATGTGGCAGGAAGTATTGCAGGAGCTTTAGAGGCTGATAAGCTTGTTCTTTTAACGGATGTTGAAGGAGTATTGGATAATAAAGGCGAGCTTGTTTCTGCTTTGAGCTTTAAAGAGGCTCGACACTTTATGGAAACGGGAGTAATTGACGGTGGGATGATTCCCAAAATTGAATGTTGTATGGAGGCTTTATTGGGCGGGGTCAAAACAGTTCATATAATTAACGGACGATTGCCCCATGCCCTTCTTTTAGAGGTTTTTACCGATAAAGGTGTCGGAACTATGGTAATTAAGGAGTGAAAAAGTTATGGATATGGTGGAATTAGGATTAAAGTATGTGATGAATACCTATAAGCGTTTACCCAAGGTTTTTGTTAAAGGTGAAGGCTCATATGTCTGGGATTCGGAAGGTAACAAATATTTGGACTTTGTGGCTGGCATTGCTGTTAATTCCTTGGGGCATTGTCCCAAGGTTGTTAGTGATGCTTTAAAGGAGCAGTCTGAAAAGCTTATTCATTGTTCAAATCTTTATTGGATAGAGCCCCAGATAAAGTTAGCTAAAGTTTTGGTAGATAATTCCTGTTGTGATAAGGCCTTTTTCTGCAACAGCGGGACAGAGGCAAATGAAGCAGCAATCAAGCTGGCTAGAAAATGGGGTAATGGTCGTTACGAAATAATTTCCATGGAGCAGTCTTTCCATGGTCGGACTATGGGAGCATTGACAGCTACCGGACAGGAAAAATACAGAAAGGCTTTTACTCCACTACCTGAAGGTTTTAAATATGTGCCCTTTAATGATTTAGCTGCCTTGGCTGATGCTATCACTGAAAAGACTTGTGCAGTAATGCTTGAAACTATTCAAGGAGAAGGGGGCGTAAATGTCCCTTCGGTGGAATATTTGCAAGGTGTAGAAGCTCTTTGTAGAAAAAATAATGTGCTCTTAATTATTGATGAAGTACAGACTGGCTTAGGGAGAACCGGTAAAGCCTTCGGTTATCAAAATTTCGGTCTAAGCCCCGATATAATAACTTTGGCTAAAGCTTTAGGCGGTGGTGTCCCCATTGGAGCAATGTTAGCCAAAGATGAGGTTGCTGAAGCTTTTGTTCCCGGTGACCACGCAGCTACCTTTGGAGGTAATCCCCTGGCAACTGCTGCAGGGTTAGCGGCCACTTCAGTTTTACTTAATCCCGAGTTCTTAGAAGCAGTAGTTAAAAAAGGACAATATTTTCAAGAAAAGTTAAGTCAATTACAAAAAGAGTATCACCAAATAACTAAGGTTAAAGGGATGGGCTTAATGATTGGCTGTGATGTGGCAGTTGATGCCCAGCCTATTGTGGAAAAATGCCTGGAAAATGGGGTTTTAATTAATGCTGTAGGAAATAGTGTATTGAGATTTGTACCTCCTCTGACCGTAAGCGAGGAAGAAATTGACCAAGTTATTGAGGTGTTGGCAAAAGTAATAGGATAAGAGGATCGGGGACACACCTCACATACAGGAAGCAGGATGCATGAGGCAGGACGCAGGATAAAAAATCTTCATTACTCTTGCTTCTTGCTTCCTGCCTCTTGCTTCTTGGATGAGTAATGTCCCCATCGGAAGTCTACTAGAGTAATTCATCATGTATTCGATAAACGAAAGCATTCCGTCATTCTGAGAGGTAGTGAAGAATCTTAAGATCCTTCGGTCGTTCCTCCCTCAGGATGACAAAGTAATCACCAGTAGTTTTCATAGAAATGAGTAAGTTTCCTGTAAGGAGGTAAAAAATTGGCTGGAGTATTAATATTAGAAGATGGCACTTGCTTTCCCGGAAAGGTGTTTGGCTTTCGGGGCAATACTCAGGGGGAAGTTGTTTTTAATACAGGTATGGTAGGCTACCAGGAGGTTATTACCGACCCTTCTTATGTGGGGCAGATAGTTGTAATGACATATCCCTTGATTGGAAATTATGGAGTGAATTTAGGGGATAATGAGTCATCAAGACCCCATGTCAAGGGATTTATTGTCAGGGAAAACTGTACCTACCATAGTAACTGGCAGGCTGAGGACAGCTTGGAGAACTTCCTGGCAACCCATAGGATTGTGGGTTTAGAGGGCGTTGATACACGGGCTCTAACCCGGCATCTCCGCTCCCGCGGGACCATGAAAGGTGTTATTACAACTAATTCCAATTTAAACAAAGATGAGCTTCTGGGGTCAGCCCAAAGCTTAGTAGAACAGGTTACTATTAAAGAAATTAAGCATTTGCCCGGTACTGGTCCAAGGCTTGTGGTAATGGATTTTGGTATTAAAAATAGTATAATAACAGGCCTCCAGTCCAAAGGCTTTGATATCATTCAGGTTCCTGCCGGAACTGGGGCTGCGGAAATCCTAAGCTTAAAGCCCCAAGGGATCTTTTTATCCAATGGACCTGGTGACCCTAAGGATGTTCCCCAGGCCATAGCTACTATTAAGGCTTTACTAGGTAAGCTGCCTATTTGCGGGATCTGTTTAGGACATCAATTAATAGCTCTAGCAATGGGAGCAGATACCTATAAACTGAAATTTGGTCACCGGGGAGTTAACCATTCGGTCAAAGATTTATTAACTAATAGGGTCTATATAACTTCCCAAAATCATGGCTATGCTGTGAAAGAGGAGACCCTTCCCAATGATGTATTTATCTCCCATAGGAATCTAAATGACGGTACTATTGAAGGAATTGGGCATAAATTTCTACCTATTTCCTCCGTCCAATACCATCCCGAAGCAGCACCAGGACCGGAAGACTCAGCTTATTTGTTTGATCATTTCTACGAAATGATCAAAAAGGGCGCGTGACGTCTTGAGACTCATGGGATATACTGAATGATGGCATAACGGCTTTGGGGTTAATATGCAAGTCGGCATTAAGGCTCAAGGGATATTCTGCATGTTGGCGTGACGGCTTATATGCAAATCTGCAAGTCGGCATGATTACTCATTGGATAAACTGTATGTCGGCATGATAACTTTGAGGTTAATATGCAAGTCAGCATTGAGGCTTAAGGGATATTCTGTATGTTGACATGATTACTAAAAAAGAATAATGCCGACCAAAAGCTTCACCCAGCAGATGTAATGCCGACCTAAGATGTGGCATAGTAGACGTCATGCTGACCTAAAATGTGGCAGAGAAGCCGTCGAGCCGACCAAATTGCTTAGCCCGATAGACGTAATGCCGTCCCAAAAGCTTCACCCGGAAGACGTAACGCCGACTAAAGAGATTGACCCAGGAGGTTATAACATGCCTAAGAGGATAGATTTACATAAAGTAATGGTTATTGGTTCCGGGCCCATAATAATTGGGCAGGCGGCTGAGTTTGACTATGCCGGCACCCAGGCCTGCAAAGCCTTAAAGGAAGAGGGCTTGAAGGTTGTTTTGGTGAACAGTAATCCTGCTACTATTATGACTGATGAAAACATTGCTGATCGTATATATATAGAGCCTTTGAATGTAGAAACAATAGCTAAAATAATTGCCAAAGAAAGGCCTCAGGGGATTATTCCAGGCTTAGGCGGTCAAACAGGTCTTAATTTAGCTGTGGAGCTGGCTGAAAAAGGGATTTTGGCCGAATATAATGTTGAATTGTTAGGGACCAAGCTAGAAGCAATTAAAAGATCAGAGGATCGGGAAGAATTTAAGGATACCATGCAGGCACTAGGTGAGCCAATCCCGGAAAGCACTATCATTACTGATATCAAGGATGCTTATGATTTTGCGGTCAAGGTAGGTTTTCCTGTTATTGTTCGCCCTGCTTATACCCTAGGGGGAACTGGCGGGGGCATTGTTCATAATATTGATGAGCTTCATAATATTGTCTCTTTAGGCTTAAAGGTCAGCCGAATTGGTCAAGTATTAATTGAGCAAAGTGTAGCCGGCTGGAAAGAGATAGAAGTTGAGGTTATGAGAGATAAAGCCGATAACTGTATTATAATCTGCAGCATGGAAAATATGGACCCCATGGGTATTCATACCGGGGATAGTATAGTATTTGCTCCAGTGCAGACCTTGACAAATAAGGAGTTTCAAATGCTAAGGTCTGCAGCTATAAAGATAATTAGGAAACTAGAAGTGGAGGGCGGCTGCAACATTCAGTTCGGCCTCGACCCTAACAGCATGAACTATGTTGTTATTGAGGTGAATCCTCGAGTTTCTCGGTCTAGTGCTTTAGCCTCTAAGGCTACCGGGTATCCTATTGCCAAGGTAGCAACCAAGATAGCCATTGGCTTCACCCTTGATGAAATATTAAATCCGGTAACGGGTAAGACGAGTGCTTGCTTTGAACCTAGTATTGATTATGTCGTAGCTAAAATTCCCCGCTGGCCCTTTGATAAATTCCCCACTGCCAATAGGCTTTTAGGCACCCAAATGAAGGCTACCGGGGAAGTAATGTCTATTGAGCGAACCATTGAGGGCGCCCTATTAAAGGCGGTACGCTCTTTGGAAACAGGGGTCGTGGGCTTGACTCTTAAAGCCAGCGGTAGTTGGAGCGAGATGGAGCTTGAGAATAAACTCAAATATGCTGATGATGAGAGGCTTTTTGCAATAGCTGAGGCTTTTCGCCGTAATTGGACAGTTAAAGAGATCAAAGTCTTAACACAAATGGATCCATTCTTTCTGGTGAAGATTCAAAATATTGTTGCTATGGAAAGAAGAATAAAAGAACAAAATTTATCACAAGACCTCTTATTAAAAGCTAAAAAGATGGGCTTTAGCGATGAGCAGATTGCTATACTTAAAGGAATAGAGTCAATAGCTGTCCGTAAGCTTAGAAATAATAGCAATATTAAGCCTGTTTATAAAATAGTAGATACCTGTGCCGGGGAGTTTGAAGCGGAAACGCCTTATTATTACACTACTTATGAAGCAGAAAAGGAAGTACAATTTAACCCGAAGCCTAAAGTACTTGTGCTAGGCTCAGGCCCAATTAGGATTGGGCAGGGTATAGAATTTGACTATTGTTCAGTCCATGCAGTGTGGGCTTTACAGGAAGCGGGCTATGATGCGGTAATTATTAATAATAATCCGGAAACAGTAAGTACTGACTTTGATACTTCTGACCGCTTGTACTTTGAGCCATTGACTGTTGAAGATGTAATGAATGTGGTGGAGGAGGAGAAGCCTTTAGGTTTAGTTGTCCAGTTTGGAGGGCAAACAGCTATCAACTTAGCTGAAGAACTTTTTGGCTTAGGTGTTGAAATTTTAGGTACACCTGTTGCTTGTATTGATGCTGCCGAGGATAGAGAAAAGTTTGAAAGATTAATGAATGAATTAAAAATACCCCAGACTAAAGGTAAAACTGCAAAAAAGGTGGAACAGGTCGAGGCTATTGCCAATGAGTTGGGTTTTCCCCTTCTAGTAAGACCTTCTTATGTTTTAGGAGGGAGGGCGATGCGGGTTGTCCATAATATGGACCAATTAACTCAATATGTAGAAACAGCTGTAGATATTTCCTCTAAACATCCTATCCTAATTGATAAATATATTAAAGGAAAAGAAGTAGAAGTAGATGCCATCGGTGATGGAGAGCATATCCTTATTCCCGGGATAATGGAGCATATTGAGCGGGCAGGAGTCCATTCCGGGGATAGTATGGCTGTTTACCCGACTCAGACCATCAGTAAAAAGGTGAAGGATAAGATAGTAGCCTATACCGATAAGATTGGTAAGGCTCTCAAAGTAAAAGGGATATTTAATATTCAGTTTGTAGTAGCTGATGAAGAAGCATATGTTTTAGAGGTAAATCCCCGGGCTTCCAGGACAGTACCTATTTTATCAAAAATTACCGGAGTACCAATGATTAAGCTTGCTACTTGGGCAATGCTGGGCAGGAATTTAAAGGATATGGGCTATCCCAGCGGGTTGTGGCAGGAGCCTGATTATATAGTAGTTAAAGCCCCTGTATTCTCCTTTGAAAAACTGAGCAAGGTTGATACCTCTCTAGGTCCAGAAATGAAGTCAACGGGAGAGGTTTTAGGTATAGATTACACCTTTTCCGGCGCCCTATATAAGGCTATAACGGGAGCGGGCAATAAATTTCCTCTAGAAGGTAATGTGCTGGTTTCCTTAGCCCCCAAGGATTACCTTGAGGCCTTACCAATCATCAAGGAGTTTAATAAAGCTGGCTTCAATATTATGGCAACCAATTCTACAGCCCAGTATCTAACCTCCGAGGGTATTATAGTCATTAACGCCGATGATCCCTACCAGCTTTTAGAAAAGGACCAGGTTCAATTAGTCATTAATACTCCCAGTCAAGGTAAGAGCCATGGCACCAAAGGCTTTAAAATCCGCCGTTTAGCTGCAGAGTACAGAATCCCCTGCTTTACTTCATTGGATACAGCTGAAGCCTTTTTATCTACGATCGAAACCGCTCGGAATAGCGATACATTAAATTATAACGCAATCCAGGATTATCTAGCTACAACATTTAAGGTTAAGGTTCCGCTCACTTCGTCTCGCTAGGCTAAGGTTAAAATTTTCCTTAGCCTCAACCTTAGCCTTGGCATGATTATCATTATTATGAAAGCTACTGGTGGTTGCTGTGTCATCCTGAAATCTCATAGATAGGGACATGCTATCAAAGAGCATTATAGGAGGCTAGCAATACTATCCTTAAAAAGCTGAAGAACTGTAGAACTGTAGCACTGTAGAACAACAAACCTAGGTTTGTTTAATTATCTCGATAAAATTTTCAATAATCCTAGCCGTTATGCCCCAGATGGTGTGGCCTTGATATTGATAAAAATGCACCGGGTAGCTGCCCGCCCGCCAATTATAGGTTTTCCCGTTAGGCAATAAATGAGCAGGGAAATCAGGCCGGGGTGAGATGGTCACTTTAGTTAAGTAGGTTTCCGGTGGATTATTTAAGAAAAAATCCACCGGAACATAAAATACCGATTCAACCTCACTCTTATTTAGAGTGATTTTTTTATAATCATCCAATCGAGCAATAAAAGGAGTAATCATAAACTGAAATGGAGTAATAAGGATATCTAAAGGCCCAATAACCTCGATATCTGAGGTACTAAGCCCTAACTCTTCACAGGTTTCTCTAACTGCGGTTTCCTCTTCATTTTTATCTCTAGGCTCAACCCCACCCCCCGGAAAGCATATCTCTCCCGGCTGAATATTAAGCTTTTGAGAACGAACTTCAAATAATAGGCATTCTTCATCCTGATAATTAACCAAAGGTACTAAAACTGCTGACTTCCGATACTTCTCCTGGTCAATTATCTTAGCCCTCCGATTTTTAATCCTCGTTAAGTCAATCAATGAAAATCACCTCATAAATTGTAATATTTTAATTATAGCAAAAAAGTGACTAGTTGTTCAGAAAATGAAGAATTGAAAATTGAAAATTGAGAGTGGGGTCTAGTGCATTCTCAACTCTCAATTATCAATTGGCTTTAATTCTAAACTCCTAATAATTAGCATATTCTTTAAGGTCACTTTCTCATAAGGGGGGGCCTTATTTTGCTCAAGGACAAACTTCTCAGGATGATTGATCATTTATGGCCAGAAATTTGGGATATTGCGTTGTATATTTACAATAACCCTGAATTAGGAGGGGAGGAATATAAGGCAGCAGCCTATCTAAGAAAGGTTATGGAGAAGCATGGCTTTGAGGTTATTTCATCCTATTTGGATATAGAAACATCCTTTAAAGCCAGGATAGGTGCTGAAAAGCCTATTATTTTCTTCCTGGCTGAATATGATGCTTTGCCGGAGATAGGTCATGGCTGCGGTCACCATTTAATTGCAGGAGCTAGTGTCGGTGCGGCAATAGCTTTGTCCGCCTTAAAAGACTATTGGTCGGGATCGTTGGTAGTCTTGGGTACACCAGCTGAGGAAACAAGAGGGGCTAAAGTAGCTTTAGCAGACAACGGAGCCTTTTCCGACTGTGATGCTGTTTTGATGTTTCATCCCGGTCAGTCGACGGTGATTAATATTTCCTCTCAGGCGTTAGAGGCCTTGGAGGTTGTTTTTAGCGGTTTTCATGGACACAGTTCCCGAGGAGAAAGAGGGAACTCGCTGGTTTCATTAGTGAATTTTTATCAGGAAACCCTCAATTATAGGAAAGCCTTTTATCCTGAACAGCAAATAGACGGTGTAATAACCTCAGGAGGAATAACCCCTAATTTAATACCACATAAAGCAGTGGGGAAGTTTTATCTTAGAGCAATTACCACTAAGCTCTTGAAGAAAACGGTGCAGGATTTCAGAAAAATGGTTGAGAGAATAGCAGAGCAGAATAATACACAAGCTGTTATTAGAAGGTTTGAACCCCGGTATTTACCGATGCAGACAAATGAAGCCTTGGCTCAAGTTTTTAAAGAACAGGCGAAAACCCTGGGCGTAAAAATGGATATGCAGCATCAGTATATAATCGGTTCTATGGACATGGGTAATGTAAGCTGGCTTGTTCCAGCTATTCATCCCTATTTGCCGTTAGGAAAAGGAAAGTTTTCTGCCCATAGTCAAGAATTTAAAGAAATGGCAGGTTCTCCTGAAGGGGAAAAAACAATGAAGCTTGCCACAAAGGCGCTAGCTTTGACCGGACTAGAATTGCTTTTGAAGCCAGAGTTGGTAGAAAAAATTTGGAACGTACAGCACAATTATTTAACAACGGGCCCCTTCGGGGCACACGGATGAACACGGTTTAAAGATATATAATGTCTCTTTGTTATTGCTATGAAAGCTACTGATTGTGCTATGTCATCCTGAGGGAGGTACGACTGAAGGATCTTAAGATTCTTCACTACGTAAGATCCTTCGCTATCGCTCAGGATGACAGGAATGCTTTCGTTTATAGTGGTGTTGTCAATACGTGATAATTGCTATGATGCCTTAAGATATAATGTAGAACTGTAGAACAAAAAAGCTGCTCAATTAGGAGCAGATTTTTTATAAGGTATTGCATGAATATGCTCTACAATGTATAATTATACATAAACAATTCAAGGGGGCGGAATAATGCTGCAGGAATTAAAAGGCAGAGATTTTCTGAGTCTAAAAGATTTCTCTAAAGAAGAGATTAAAGAAATGATAGATTTAGCGGTAGAGTTAAAAGGGTACCATAAGCAAGGTGTAAGGAAGGAAATATTAGCGGGGAAAACCTTGGCTATGATTTTTCAAAAGTCTTCTACCAGGACTAGGGTGTCCTTTGAAGCAGGGATGTACCAGCTAGGGGGATTAGCCCACTTTTTAAGTACCCAGGATTTGCAGATCGGTAGGGGGGAGCCCATAAGTGACACGGCTCGGGTATTATCCAGATATGTTGACGGAATACTAATTAGGACTTATGACCAGCAGGAGGTTGAGGATTTAGCTCAATATGCAGATGTTCCTGTTATTAACGGTTTAACAGACCTTTATCATCCTACCCAGGCCTTAGCTGATATGCTTACTATCTATGAGCATAAAAATCAACTAGAAGGAATTAAACTGGCATATATAGGTGATGGTAATAATATGGTCCATTCTCTTATGATTGCAGGGGCAAAGCTGGGAATGGAGGTTAGAGTAGCTACACCTGTGGGTTATGAGCCTCAAAAAGAAATTGTTGAGATGGCTCAAGGGTTTGCTCAGGAAAACGGAGGAAAAATAATACTCTATAATGATCCTGATGCTGCTGTTAAAGGAGCAGATGTTCTATATACTGATGTCTGGGCAAGTATGGGTCAGGAAGAAGAAGCAGAAATACGAAAAAAACATTTCCAGGGCTACCAAATTAATGCTAAAATGTTGGAGTTAGCAGATAAAAGTTCTATTGTTCTGCACTGCTTACCAGCCCACCGGGGTGAGGAAATAACCCATGAGGTCATGGAAGGACCCCAGTCGGTTATCTTTGATGAAGCGGAGAATCGGCTACATGCACATAAGGCAATATTGGCAGCTTTGCTGTAGGGAGCTGCCAATATTGCAGGTTGAGGCTGAGGTTAAGGTTGAGGAAAAGATTAGTTAAGATTAGGAATAAGATTTCGCTTCGCTAGATTAAGAATTTCACTTCGTTAGATTAAGGAATTAGTTCTAACAGAAATAAGCTTGCAAAGATTGTGTCAGACGCAATAAATTAACCCAGGAATAATTGTCGGACGGGATATATTCACTCATAAGTAGTTGTCAGACGCAAAATATTAACACCAAAGTATTGTCTGCTAGTCACCAGTCACTAGTAACTACATAGAAACAGGAGGAAAAAACATGAAAAAAGTAATACTCGCGTATTCAGGAGGGTTGGATACTTCTATCATCATCCCTTGGCTTAAGGAAAATTATGGTTGTGAGGTAATCTGCATGGCGGCGGATTTGGGACAAGGGGAGGAATTATCACCTTTAAATGAGAAGGCTATCAAGTCCGGAGCCAGCAAGATATATATTGAGGATTTGAAGGAAGAGTTTGTTAAGGACTTTGTTTTCCCCGTTTTAAAATCAGGTTGTGAGTACGAAGGGAAATATCTTTTAGGAACATCTTTTGCCCGTCCTTTGATTGCTAAGCGCTTAGTTGATATTGCAGAAAAAGAGGGAGCGCAATATGTGTCCCATGGTGCAACCGGCAAAGGGAATGACCAGGTTCGCTTTGAGCTTACTGTGAAGGCATTAAACCCTGACCTAGGCATCATTGCACCTTGGAGGGAATGGAGCATAAAATCCAGGGAGGATGCTGTTGATTACGCAGAAGCCCATGGGATTCCCATACCGGTTACTAAGAAACGTCCTTACAGCATGGACCGCAATATGTTCCATTTAAGCCATGAGGGAGCTGATTTAGAGAATCCTTGGAACGAGCCTCTAAGGGATTTGTATATGGTCTGTAATCATCCAGAGGATGCACCAGATAAGGCAGAATATGTTGTAATAGATTTTGAAAAAGGCACTCCTGTAGCTATTAATGGTGAAAAGCTAGCACCGGTTCAATTGCTGGAAAAGGCTAATGAGATAGCAGCTGTCCATGGTGTTGGTATAGTCGATATGGTAGAAAACCGTTTGGTAGGGATGAAATCCCGGGGCGTATATGAAACCCCAGGAGGAACTCTAATCCATAAGGCACATTTAGAGCTAGAGGCATTAACCTTAGACAGAGCTACTATGGAATACAAAAATATTGTCGGAATTAAATACGCTCAGTTGGTTTATGACGGTCTTTGGTATACTCCCTTAAAAGAAGCTTTAGATGCATTTATCAATACTACTCAGGAAACAGTAACAGGAACTGTAAAAATGAAGCTATACAAAGGTAACTGTATGCCCGCCGGTGCCAAATCACCATTCTCCTTATACAATGAAGAGTTCGTAACCTTTGGAGAAGACCAGGTTTATAACCAAAAGGATGCCGAAGGATTTATTAATCTCTATGGGCTGCCGCTTAAGGTGAGGGCGTTGATGATGAAACAGCAGAAGAAGGCATGACGGCTTGCTGGCCATTTGTTAGGTCGGCATTACGGCTAATAAGCAATGTGTTACCGTCAGCATGACGGCTTTATGGTTAGCTTTTAGGACGGCATGACGTCTACTGGGTAATTCATGTGGTCGGCACTTAATCATAATAGATATCGTACACACATACACACCGACACGTAAACACGAAAAGTGTTATCCGGTGGCAGGTTTGTTCTGTAGAACTTTCGAACTGTAGAACTAATGCTCATGCTTTTTCTAGCCACTAACAACTAGCCACTAGCCACTAATTAAAAATATTCTAGTCACTAGTGACTAGTCACCAGTCACCAGTCACCAGTCACCAGT
>JUEF01000077.1 GCA_000802045.1 Peptococcaceae bacterium BICA1-8 | reverse complement strand
ACTCTGGAAACAGAGGAAAATGCAGATGACGACGTGTTTAACGTCACGGAAGTCAATACAAAGAAATCGCTATTGGTGAGATTTTGGAGGGTCTGTCGGGGCCCTAGAACGTGGCTGTATGCAGAGAAGTATCCGGAACTTGAGAGATACTATAGGTTCCAGTTTTATAAATATAATTGGTAGGAATGTGCAATCGACAAAGAGGCTGACCGAAGACCTATAGGAAGTCGGATTAATCCATATTACTCGGAGGTCGGGAGAGCCGGCTATATGGGGAAGGGATTAACGGGAATACGCAATTTGCAAAGGAAACACCTACCGGACATGCAGGACTGGATAAATGGTGCAATCCTCACTGCAGAAAACACCAAGAGGCTATTATTGATAGCTGATTACGGAAGGGAGTTTGCTCGAGGAGCCCGGTGCGGGAATTCTGCACGCCGGGATCTGAGCGGGGTGCGTCGGGTAACCGACGAGTCTACCGTGACGCTGAAAGCCCATGGAAATGGCTAACGCGACATCGTGTCGCTGGGAAAGTTTCTGATGATAAATGCATATTTGAAAGTTTAAATAGATAACACTCCAAAATTAGGCATCAATAGCAAAAGATATTTTAAACATAAAAGTAAAGATGAAACGGAGAAGAGAGGAGGATATCCGTATGAATAACTTGCAAAGGTATTTAAGTCAATATAAATTAGATAGTCTAATAAGTACAATTAGTAACATATCGAAAGATATGTATAATGAAGATAAGTTCTGGGAGCATCAACCTGCTTACAAGGACTGTGAATTTTATCGCCTCAAGATTGGTGATGTACTTAAAACTGCATGGGGTGTCACCGATATTATATATAATGCAATAATTGGTGGGAATGATTTCAAAGGTAGAGAACCAAATAAAGATGATATTCTGAATATATTTAATGAATACACTGGACATATGAATACAGAAGCGATAGAAAAAGTTAAACAATTGGGGAATACTGAACTCTTCTATGGTTTATCGCAGAAACAATTCTGGTATCAGAAAAGACAAATAATTTATGAGCAAATAAGTAGAAATATTGAACTCTTACAGTATGTCCCTAAAAAAATTAATTCACCGATACCAATTGAACAAATTATCTATGATAAAGTAGGGTTATCGCATTTCGATTTTGTAAAAATTATTTTGTTATTATCTGGTAGATGTAAAGAAAGTCTTGATTTTACTATTACGACAGTTGATAGGAACCTTTTGAAATTAGAAAAGTGCTATACAGAAGAAAATATCCGGAAAGTAATAGACTATTTTAGTGCAGATTATAACACCATAGTAAACTCTCCCCTTGAAGAGAATTTTCTACATACTAAGCCTTTCATTAAGACACAATCTGGAAAGATTATTGCAGGTAATTATTTTATAGTTTCTAAAAAGTGTGCTGATGGTATATACTGGCTTATTCGAAATTATTATGAAGAGCAAAAGAAGCAAGACTATACCAATGAATTTGGTAAATACTTTGAGACATATTTTGGTGATTTGCTCCAATATTACTTAGAAAATAATACTTTTGAAAGATTGCAAGAAGACGAACGAGAAAAGATAGCAGATTGGGCTATTTATACAACTAACTATATTTTATTAATTGAACAAAAATCCAGTCTAGCAAGCTTGAAAACAAAAACTGAATATCCTGAGTTAAACTATTTGAAAAGATTCTTAGATAATTTGGTTAAAGCATTTCTTCAGCTCGATAGGACAGAAATAGAAATTGAAACTAAGAAACAAGGTAGAGTAGTAGTGAAAGTAGCACTTCTTTATGAAGATGTATTTATTCAATCTCTCATTAAGGAAGACATACTTGCAAAACATAAAGAAGAATTTTCTAACACGGAAAACTTTTTTATAATTGGCATCTCAGAAATGGAAAAGTTGGTTAGCGTTCTTTCAAAAAATGAGGAGAAATATGAAAGAATAATTCAAGATTTAATACTTGCACAAAATGCACCTATTGGTGAAGGTAGGGAACTTGAACATATACTGCAGAATCATAAAATACTAGAGAATGATTATATAGTAAACGTTAAAAACCATTTAAAGTTAATCTTTGATGAAATTCTAGATAAAAGGTAGAGTAAATCATCTCAAAATTCTAAGTATTTTTGGTAGATCAAAATTTAAAGAGCAGCATCCGTGCTGCATTGGCTCTGTAGTCATGGGCCTTCAGCCAACAGAGTTTTCCCAAAATATGGTATAATATGAAGGTAGTAACCAGACTTCGGGAACACTCGGGACGTTCTACGACATATCTTGAACGGGCGCGCCCTCCATGACCAGTAGTTGCGATTGAGGTGATTTGTTGAGAATGTTTAATGAAGTAGCTGAACAAACATTAATACTAGCGGGTATGGAAGAACAATTTGGTGCATTTAACCAATGTTTAGAAGACTATGATAATAGATATATAAGAATTATTAAACCTCAAGAGAAAGGGCCTGAAAGGGCAATGGGACAAAATGGTATCCATTACATTCAACTTGCATTATTCAGATCAAGAACTTTATTTGAAGGCAGTATTTCATCCATGAACCACAAAAATGCACTTGTAGCGACATTGTCTACTCGTGCACATTTAGAAGTAACTGGTGGGTTAGGATATTTTTATAAGAAGTTGAACAATTTCTATAATGGAATTATTACATATGAACAATTAGATGAGGCTCTACGCAAGTTAACTTTGGGAGCAAGGATAAAAGAACTTGATAAGGCTCCAGACCCAATAAGTGTCATGAGTTTAATAGATGCAACCGACGATTATTTTAAGAATAAGATTCCTGAAAAGGTATCAATGTTTAGAGAAAGCTATGACTTTTTATCTGAATTTTGTCACCCAAACTGTTATGGTGTAGCAATGGGTTGCGACATAAATAGTGTCGGAATTATTAGATATAGTAAATCAGCAAAAATGACTGAGAAAGATCTTATTTTTGTACATTTTCTTTTAATGAGTAGTCATGCCTTCTTCAATTTCAATGATAAGGTTTTTGAATTATTAAGTAAAAATGAAGAATTACAGATATTTATAAAGTAATAATATTGGGCAATACACCAAATGTAGGATGCTCCCTTCATGGTGCACTCTGAGTGACAGGGCAGGATACGTCGTAGAACACGGGCTCAGTGACATCGGAATAGGTAGGAGACAGTCCCCACATCGCTAACATTAAACTTTTAGTGAAATCGGTCGGAGAACGTTGCACCATTCTAGTGTGGCGTGGATTGAGTAGAATTGACTTTTCAACTATTTTCCGTCAAAAACAATAAATTTATTTTTATTACAAATTTCGACATAACTTTTTCTATTTATCTTATATAATAATAATGATTTAGGAAAGAAAATTAGATAAAGGCAAACCATCTGAAAAGATGGGACGCAAAGCCATGGGTCTAAAGCGTAAGCTATGATTGCCAGGTTGCCGATTTAAACTAAAATGTTTTTTCTGGCAGTCTGGTATAAGACTGTCTTTTTATTTTTAAATTTATTACTGGAGGGTGTAAATGATGGATCCAATATTTGCTTACAAAATTCATACAGAAAGAAAAGAAATCGAGAGATTGTTAGAGGAAAATAGGTTAGAGCATGATAAACGGAGTAAAGAATTGGATCAACTAATAATCAGGTATTTAAATGAACGGAAGAACAATAAGTAAGAACGTTTGTTTTCAGATAGTGTTAATTATAAATTTTTTCCTACCTCCTTAATATAAAGAGAAAGGCTCCGAAAGGTGCCTTTTTCATTTATCCCAACTCTGATTTAGTATATTATTAACGTATAGATAATGAAAGGTGCTGGAGATAATGTGCGGAAGATTTACCTTAACCAGGAAAAAAGAAGAGATAATTAGAAGCTATCAGGAACGATTAGAAACTGAAATTAATGATATCTCTGAGAAGATATATGGTCCAAATTATAATGTTGCTCCTTCCCAGGATGTTGCTGTTATTTACAATAATGGAATAAATACTGTATTCGATTATCATCATTGGGGACTAATACCTCATTGGGCTAAGGATAAAAAGATAGGCTATAAGATGATTAACTCTCGAGTGGAGACAGTAGCGGAGAAACCGGCTTTCAGAAATTCATTTCTTCATAACAGGTGTTTGATTATCGCTGATGGTTACTTTGAATGGCTAAAAACGGATAAGGGGAAGGTACCTTATTATTTCCATATAGAGGACCATAACTTATTTACCTTTGCCGGAATTAGAGCAACCTGGATGAGTGGGGAAGAGGTGGTTAATTCCTGCTCAATTATTACTACTGATGGAGTTGGTAAAGCAGCTGAGGTACACGATAGGATGCCGATTATTCTAGATCCAAGGGTGGAGAATGATTGGATAAATCCCAGAATGGATGAAAAGGAGCATCTTTTAAAATTGCTAGACTTTAGAAGAAATGAACATTTGGACTATTACCAGGTATCGACAGCTGCAAATAGTCCTAGGAATAATTATGAAGAAATATTAAAGAAAGTAGAGCAGGTACCTGTATTTATTAATGAAAAATTGAACCTATTATATTTTATTTTTAGCATAAATATATTTAGTCAATTTTAGGTATGTCGTAGTTTAATTGCAATAATTAAAAGTGTATAGAAAGCATTTATTAGTAAAAAATATAGTTGAATATTAAAAAAGGATGATTAAGATGAAATACAAAATTAAACCTAACTTCAAAGATAGAATATCAAAAGATAGGTTTACACTTGGATTAGTGTCAGGTTTAATTGCAACTATTTCAATGAGCTTACTTAATTATATTTTTATTTTAATAACTCCAGCTAAAAATCTATTTTCTGACTTTGTAGGAATAATGCTTTTTGGCTCTAAACCTAATAGCTTAGATCAAATAATTATTGCACTAGTTGCTCATGTTTTTTTAGGGGGAATACTAGGGATCGTTTTTGCTTATTTATTATTGCTTATTACCGAAAAGAATTTAATAATTAAAGGAATTACTTTTGGGACATTAGCCTTTCTCTTTATGTTTTCTCTTGGAGTCATTTTTAAAATTACGGGTCTAGAGCATTCTTTAACACCTACTGTTCTAACAAAAGGAATTGGTTCCGCATTTTATGGATTTGTATTGGCTTATTCAATGCTATTACTAAGAGATAATAACTAAAAACGCTAAATTCCCATCTAAATTACACTTTTTATTAAATCCGTGAAAATCATTCATTTATATAAAAAAATAAAACTCGCCTATTTAGCGAGCTACACAATTATGAAATATTAATTTTTAAACTTTTCCGGATCCTTTACATACATTCCAACAACTATACCGCATTCAGAACATACTTTCACTCTTACTTCCGACCCAGTCGACCACATTTTATTTGCCGGCATCAGTCTGGCATATCCACCAAATTTACCTTCGCCAATGTTATCTGAGCCACATTTAGAACATTTCATATCATTCTGCATAATGATCACCTTTTATATTTATTTTATTGATTTAAGCTTAGTAATATCTCTTCAGTTGCTGGCTGTTATCAGTTCCAAGTTGCTCACAGCCAGTCTCTTTTACATCTTCAAGGTAGAGGTAATATGATCTAGCTTTTCATGTATAACTTCTCTGCTATCATACAAACCTCGTATTTTTTCTGAAATATCGCTTTCTATTTTAGCATCAACTTTTTGAAGAGCTTTTTTATTCTCTAAAACTGCATTTTCTAATGTATCGAATCTTTTATTAAAATCCATATACATTTTTTCCATTAGCTGTAAAACTTTATCGTCCTGCGACATTTTATCAGCTCCTATTTTTATTTTACTCTTATAATAATTTCTTCAGTTTTGATTTTGATACTTTTGTTCAATCCGTTCAAGCTGCTGGGTGTGCTGGGCATATCCGTCAAAGAGAGCGGTGAGCTTTTCACCGTGTACATTTTCAATTTTCAGTACAGTCTTTTCAATGGAGTCCACCTTATTTTCTAGGTTGTCCACTTTGTTTTCTAGCGTGTCAAATCTACTGTTTACATGTTTAAAGCCGTTCTGCATCTCACTATATATTTTTTCCATTAGATCATATATTTTATTATCCATAATTCTAGCCTCCAAATATTATATAAAAAGTTGAATTCATAACTCTTTAATAGTAACATTTGCAACAAAAATAAGTACAAAAAATCGCCTATTATTATATTAGTAATCTGATTAATTAAAAATTTTTTGCCATATCGGCAAATAACTCAATCAGTTTTGTAACCTTTTCGCCATCCATACCTTTATGGGTAGCTTTTTCTATTGTGTTTTGCCCACTGCTTGTCCAAAATCTCTTTGGTAAAAGTATATTTTTATATTTCTGAAGAGTAGGAGGCTCTTTTTGGATTGCTGCAACATATCCAACAATTCGATGCTGTAGAGTCATAATAATATTTTCATATGCTATATTAGCTGCTGTTCCATTAAATAGGAGACAATTGGTTTATATTGTTAAAACAAATTATTTTATATATAAATAAGTTGCATTCAATATCAACATTTATATTTTGTATTTATATCATATTTATCCTCAAACAAAGCCTTTTTTATGTTTTCTTTTCTATCATATTTAAAATCATCAGAATGCTTTTCACAAAAACATACAAATCTCCATTTTGCTGCTTCATATGATATTGAAAGGGAATCTGCAATTTTACTTATTGACCATTTTTTGCGTATGTAATATTCAAATGATTTTTCCGGCATTAATAGTTCTGCTGCAAAATTGTTTGCTTCAATTTCAATAGCAGTATTGTTAGCTCGAAATATATCATTACAATAAAATTCCTTTTTAATATCCTTATGCATTAAATAATGACCTAACTCATGAGCTATAGTAAAAGTTTTTCGTTTCATAGGATGATTTTGTGATAGAGCAATTGTGTAATTATCATAATCATCAAAATAAACAAGCATCCCTGAAAACTTTTCTAAAGTAAAATTCCAATAAACAATATCAATGGTATTCTTAATAATTAAGTCGTAGACAACCCTAATCGGTTTATAATCTTCTAAATTTTTCAAATACGGCTTGTACAACTCTTGTGCCAATGATATTGCTTCATTCTTTTTATTTTTCATGGCATTAATTCCCCTTTTTTTTCTTCAGCTCATCCATTCTAAATCTCAAAAAAGAGGCAACTTCTTCACTTAGAATTTCTTTTTCTTCATCATTCAAATTTGGGTCAGAACGAAAATGAACACTAATTTTTTCTATAAATTTATCTTCTTTGGTTTCAATGTTTGGTTGTTTTTTATCCGATAAACCTAATAGCCAATCCAAAGAAACATTAAAATGTTTTGCAATTTTTCTTTTAAGTTCATCATCTGGATTACTTTTGTTACTCTCATAAAGAGAAACAGTAGATTTTACTATGCCAAACATTTTCCCAAATTCTTCTTGAGTCAAATTGTTTTCTTGCCTTAGCTGTTTTATTCTATCAGAAATTTTTTTCATTATATTCACCTCAAAAGTTTAAAAAACTTAAACTAAGTTTATTATATACGCTTGTAAATAAAAGGTAAACATTTGTTCAAAAAACTTCAACTTTTCTCTTGACAGTTTAAGATAATAAAACTAAAATATAACCATAGTTAAAGAAACTTGAACAAACGAAGGTGGTGATTCTTAATGAGTAATAAATCAATTAAAGCTATATTAAAAAAGGCTCGAATAGAGAAAGGTTATACAATGGAAGATATGGCCAAAATGCTCGGATATAAAGGGAAAAGTGGATATTGGCAACTAGAAAACGGCAATATAAAAGTTACCATTGATATTGCTTTAAAATTAGCAGAAATGCTTGATTTAAATATTGAACAATTTTTTTGCGCCCCAAAAGTTCAAGTAACTTCAACAAGCAAAGCTGAAGCAATTTAGGTGGTGTTGGTTTTGTTTTTATATCTTAATATTTCAAAAAACGATAACGAACAGATCATTTATAGGAAAATAGACCTACATCTGAACAGAAACAAAAAGCTAACGGAATATGAGAAGGCAATTATCAAAGAAAAAATACAGGCATTTATAAAATACAAAGAGGCTGAATTAGAAAAAAAGAGGAGTGGAAATAAGCATGAATCAACTCCAAAAAGTATTTGAGTATAACGGTTGCCATGTAAGAACTATTGTAATCGAAAGTGAACTCTGGTTTGTTGCTAAGGATATATGTGAAATTTTAGATCTTGGTTCGGATAACATTAATAAACATGTTTTCCGATTAAGTGACAACATGAAGGGTCGGAATAGTATTCCTACCCCTGGTGGAAATCAGGACATGTGGTGTGTTAATGAAGCTGGTCTTTATAAACTTGTTTTTACTTCTCGCAAACCCGAAGCAGAAAGATTTACTGATTGGGTTGCCGGCGAAGTAATACCTTCTATTCGTAGAACAGGTGGATATTCGCTTCAAGATCCTCAAAAACTTATTGCTTTAGCACTAGTAGAAGCTCAAAGACTTCTTGAGCAAAAAGACCAACAGTTAACCTTAATGAAACCCAAGGCAGACTTTTTCGATGCGGTTGCCAGTTCTAAAGATGCAATTGACATTAGCTCTGCTTCTAAGGTTTTAAACATGGGAGTTGGTCGAAATAAGTTGTTTGAAATTCTTAGGGCGGAAGGAGTTTTAATGAAAGAAAATACACCTTATCAAAAATACATTGATGCTGGTTACTTTAGGGTAATAGAGCAGAAATATACTAAGCCTGATGGCACAGTTTGTATAAATATTAAAACCTTAGTTTACCAAAAGGGGCTAAATTTTATTAGGAAATTAGTTGAAAGCTTAAAAACCACCGCAGTATAGTCCTACATTTCAAAAAACAAACCTTGCAATTGAAATAATAAGTGTTATTGGGAATAGGAATAGGGGAGGTGACGGAGAGTGGATGATGCCGAGCAGATCATTTTAAAGAAGATTATTGATATTTATCGTGAACATAATCTAACTTTCGAAGAGGCTTATGCATTAACAGATAAGACAAAAGAGGCCTTAGACCATTTAAGTAAACTTGGAAAAATATAAGGCCTCCCATATGTTCATTTATTTAAACGGTGAAAAATCTTCATGGTGATGTTGCTGGTCAAATAACCGGGATTGGGGGTGAGGGAGCGTGAGTCTTATTAATGTGGTTAAGCAGTTAAAAAAAACCGATGATATCGATGAAGCAAATTCATGCTTGAAAAAAAATTGGATACTAATTTCAACTGTATCCGATAAAGAAAAAATCTTATTTATTCTTGGACGTTTAGATACTAGTTTTCTTCTTCGAGTTGGACAAGAACATAGTGAAGATATTGATGGTTAGGAAATGCTTGAGGGTCGTAACAGGTTTTATAGGTATTAATTAATACCCAACCTTTTGCTATTAAGTCATTTATTTTAGCAATTTCTTTTTGTCCTCCCCGGTCAGAAGTTTCTAATTCTATCAAAGATTTAATCTTTAATTCATGTAGTTCCATTTTCAGTTATACCTCCTTTCGTAAGAATATAGCTTTGATACACCTACCATTTCTACACAGAGGAGGGAATACCTGCAAATCAAAGCGGGATAGGGAGGGGTTGAGAAAGATGGGGGACCTAAGAAAGAGAGTGGAGGAAGCCTTAAAAATAATGCCTATACAATGTTTAGCTGAAAAATTAGGGACATCTCACATGTCAGTCATTAGATTAAAAAAAGGGCTTCCAGTAAGCGTTGATGCATATTCATTCATAGATTTTATTGAATTAATCAATAAGAAGGATTTAGAAAAGAGATTGACTGCACTGGAAGAGCAAGTTCCTATGCAGCTCAGTAGCACGGAAGAGGCAATTAATATATTAACGGCAGCGGGGATGAGGATCAAAGCTATTTTTCCTGATTCTGAAAAACGCAAAAAAGCTTTAATTGCTTTAGAAGGGCATCGTTGTTCTCGTCAATCATCTTTGAAACAGCAAGAATAACAGATTCGCATGTTAAGCCAGATGGGCCTAGATATATGATTGAGTAATAGTCAAAGAGAAAAAACTCTTCAAATCGAAAGCGGGATAGGAGGTGAGGGAGAGTGGCGAGTAATAATGCAGAAATCAAACTTACAGATTTAGAAAAAGTCCAAATGTTAATTGATTCTGGATTAAATCATACCGAACAAACTGAAGCGGGTGAGGGAGTAGATTATAAAGCAGTATTAAACGAGCAGATTGAAACTTTACGAGATCTATCTAAAGAAAACTTAAAAAGCACTTTAGCAATTAACGCAAAAATGGAAACAGCAGTAACCTTAGCTGAGCAAATACGAAAATTATGTTTTGATGCCAATATGTAATTTGAGGGACCGGGGGAAAATTGTTATTATTCTCTGGGATTTTCTATAGTTTTAACTATTTGCTTAAGTACCTGATCATATGCTTTGCAGGTATATTCCAAAAGTTCTTTGGATTGCAGCCCACTCTTTTGGATTAGAGCTATGGTAATTTCTTTAGCCATTAATTCTGGAGTTTCATCTTTATAATCAGACATAGAACCAACTCCTCTATTCTCCCCAGCACCCTCTTGAATAAATTTTATCATAACAAATATACAATAAAGACCCCGATTTAACAGATGAAGAAAAGTTATAGTTGAAGCAAGAGTAAGCTGATTTTGCTCAATTTATGAAGTTTCAAATATTGCTTCGGGGAGGAAAGTTTAAAACAATTAATATTTCCTTGGAAATAAAAGGAAGTGGAATCATGACAAATAACATGGTTGTCCCCAGACATCCACCGCATAAACATAATGCAAGAGGTGGTTGTATGGATGAAAATATTAAACCGGACAAGGTAATAAAAAGCGGCAATACAACTATACAAATCTTTGCCCCTCCCCCAATGTCAGAAGAAGAAAATGAAAGGCGGCTAGCAGAGTTTTATAATGCTGCTTGGGCTCTTTGGGATTCCTTTAGCACCGAGGAAAAGCTAAAAATTAATGCTGAATATGGCAGTGAGTAATTTATAGCTTTTTCTTTTTCGATAGATGTTGGACAAGTTGTAAAAAATACGAAACAAGGAGAGTAAAAATGCCTGAGAGAAATTGCAATAAATGCAAATTTGGAATGTTCCAAGAATGCGAAACCCTTAAAAACAACAAGGAATATCAAAATATTCCAGAAGGCGGAATTTCCGACACTGGAAGATGGGGATTTAAAAGAAACTTTATTTGCGACAAATACAAAAGTATTTACATCGAGTATCCAATAGAGGTATCCAAAATTAATCATGACACCAATAAGGGCGGATACAGAGATCGGGAAATTGGCAAATTTGTCAGCATCCGTCCCTGCGGAAAAGAGTATCAAGACAAAACTTATTTAGGACTGTATCTTGGTGATCTACCAATAGGGCACCATATATCTCACAACCCAGATACAAAAGAGCTTAATGTCAGTTTTCACGATAACCCTGCTATATTTGTTTTTGACTTAAACAAAATAGTTTATGGTTGTGAGAGTTGGTGGGGGATTATTAAAAACGAAGCCGATCTACGAAAAATAACTGACATTGATATTGATAATGTTTGGTACGTTAAGGCATTAAAAGTAATGTTTAGTTAATGCACATTTCAACAATAAAACGAACTAGCCCGGCAGAAGCTACCGGGGCTTGAGGGGAGGAAAATAGGAGTGGATGAACCGAGGGTGTTGATAACTGGTTGCCTGGTACAGAAAGGAAAGCAGTGGACTACTTTTGTTGGTAAACAAATTATTAACGGTAGACTGCATATTATCCTAAAAGACTTTCAGGGTGAAGAAATTATGGTACCTGCAAGTGATGTAAATTGGCAGGATGATAGATTTAATTGTCAACCACAGGATACCACGGAAAATATGGCAATGTAAGGGTTCTCATATATGATTTTTGGACAAGTTTTGGCGGAAAGGAGGGAGAAGGATGACACAATCAATTTACAGGAAATATAGAGGCAACATGCTGGTCAAAGTGGCAGCAAGAAAGCTGGGAATTTCAGATAGAACATTGCTAAGGTATGAAACAGAAGAATCCCCGGTACCAAACGAAGTGGCCATTAGTATGGCCAGGGTCTATGGAGCTCCCAAGATATTACCTGACCACTGCTCACTTAAATGTGAAATCGGGCAAATCATTCACCAGTACTTGGACAAGCATGACTTAGGAATTTCGGTACTAAGGCTCCTAAAGGAACTCGATGATGTTGTGAAAACAAAAAACTGCCTGATCGAGATTGCCTATGATGGCAAAATTGATGAAAATGAAATGCCCAAATGGATAATCATACGAAAAGAATTGGCAGAATTAAAAAAAGCTATTGCAGAGTTAGAACAATTAGTATCTTTTGAAAAAATCCCGAATTATGCCCTGGAAATAAAAAATGAACCTGTGATTGCAACACAGGCCCTTTAAGAAAGTAGTTATCGATAATTTTATTTTAACACTTTTGAAAAAAATAGGCAAGGAGTTGATTAGTTTGGTCTCTCAAACTACTACAGATATGATTAAAAACCTTAAGCTTCAAGTCAGATTAGATGATACGGATTTTTGCAACTGCTGCCCCCATGGGATTAATAATATTGATGATTGCAGCTGTGATAAAGAGGATTCTTGCCCACTCCATGAGCTGGGACTGTATCGAGAGGAGGCTGATTAAATTGAAAAATGGCAAGTCTCCTACTCGTAAGCAGAGGCAGCAGATCCAAAAGAAGGGGCTCAATCCTCTGAACTGGCTGATTAGTAAGAATCTCCCTCAAGAGCTACACCTGGTGCATAGGCATACAAATAAGGCGAGGGTATTGATATTTGGTGGAACGAGGTGTTTAAATGATCGGCTCACTAAATAGAATGATTGCTCGAGTAAATACGCTAGTAATAAAAGCTAATAATATCGAATGGTCTGATGAGTTTATTATCTCCGAAATTCAGAGATTATCTATAGATGGTTATTGCCCTAAGCCTGATGATAATCGAAATTTGTATCAGGCAGCTTATAGGCGTAAAGGATTGCGCCATTATTGCGAACAGGCAGGAGTCAGGACTCATCGGGCACCGGCAAAACCACGGGAGAAGGCTAAAGCTAGGCAACCTGAACCAAGCAGGACCAGCACAGAAAGATTAAAACTGTTTGTTGCGGTAATCTCTATGGCCTGGGAAACCGAACAAAAGGTTGATATAACTAATTGTCTTGAGGCAGTAAGGCGTGGCGATGCTGATCATTTTAAAATTATTTAGGGTGATATGGGAGGTTTAAAAAAGTGAGGAACACGCTTGGTGATTTGAATAACCATTTGTTTGCGCAACTTGAACGCCTGGGCGAGGAAGAGTTGTCTGGAGAAAAGCTTAATGAGGAAATCAATAGAGCAAAATCAATAACCAGTGTTGCCACACAGATTATTGCAAACGGTTCTTTAGTTCTTGAAGCTAGAAAATTAATGGACGACAAAATGAATGCAGACACCAAATTACCGAAGATGTTGGAGGGTTAATTTATGAGCAATCGTAAATATACCCAGGAGCATATCGAATACATAGCGGCCAACATAACGGGTCGCAGCTTTAAAGAATTTACGGACATGTTTAATAATCGATTCGGAAAAACACTTAGGGTATCGGCCATGGTTTCTCTTGCTGATCGGCACGGCCTACACAATGGCATTGACGCAAAATTTAACAAGGGCCACCAACCCACTCAATTTAGGAAGGGCATGACTCCTTGGAATAAAGGCAAAAAAGGAACCGGTGGATGGGAGCCGACCCAATTTAAAAAAGGCAATAAGCCAGCCAACTGGGTGCCGATAGGAACCGAAAGAGTAAATACTGATGGTTATGTAGATATAAAGATTCAGGATGGTAAGTTTCAAAAGAACTGGAGACCAAAGCATCTGTTAATTTGGGAAGAGCATAACGGGCCAGTGCCAAAAGGACATGTAGTTATCTTTGGAGATGGAAACCGGCGCAATTTTGAACCCGATAATCTCCTTCTAGTCTCGAGAAAGCAGCTGGTAAGACTAAACCAATATAAATTGATTCAAAATGATGCGGAATTAACAAGAACAGGAATTATTATGGCAGATATTTATAGCAAAATAGGCGAAAGAAAGAAGAAATTTAGCAATTAACTATCAGGAGGTGTCTCCCAATTGAAATGCATGGGGAAGTTTTATCAGCCTGAGTGTTCAGAGAGTGTGAGTAATTGTAGTGACATTAACCAAACTAGCTGCAAGGTAATAGCGAACGAAAAAGGACCCTGTAACTGTGAACTAAAAGTATCCTGCAGTCCAGAGAGACAAGCTTGCTTTGCCTCAAAAGGACGATTGGATTGCAGGTTATATCATGCAACTTGGAAAGAGAGGCTTGATCATGCCAACTAAAATAGAGTGGGCCACAGAAACGTGGAATCCGGTAACTGGGTGTACCAAGATAAGCGAAGGTTGCCAAAATTGTTACGCTGAACGTCTGACAAAACGTTTTTGGCCGGATAAGAAGTTTAGTGAAGTTAAGTTACATCCGGATAGGCTAGATCAGCCTTTGAAGTGGACGAAGCCCAGGAAAATATTTGTTTGCAGTATGAGTGATCTATTTCATGATGATGTTAATGAGGGTTTTCTTTGTAGGGTTTTTGACACTATGATGGCATCTAAAAATCACACTTTTTTAGTTCTAACGAAAAGACCAGAACGAATGAGGGATTTTTTAAAAAGGTGCGTTCATGGTGAAATTAAAAACATTTGGTATGGTGTAACCGCAGAAAACCAAAGATCAGCTGATGAACGGATACCAATCTTGTTACAAATATCGGCTGCAGTTAGGTTTGTTAGTGTGGAGCCCATGCTGGGACCGATTAATCTTCAAAGAATCGAACCAAAAGATAAATATGATGTAATAATCCATGCTTTGTCTGGTGAATATGCCGTACCTTTTACAGTTTTAAAAAATAGACCTAAACTTGATTGGGTTATATGTGGCGGTGAGAGTGGACCTGGTGCTAGACCAATGCATCCAGATTGGGCAAGAAGTTTGCGTGACCAATGCCAAGAAGCAGGAGTACCGTTTTTCTTTAAGCAATGGGGAGAATTTAAGGAGGTGCGGCGTTATCATTCCTTTTCTAAATATGCCGATACTGTTGCTCGCATTTCTAGAGTAATAGGGTCAATAGAATCTGGTCGTTCTGCATTATTAAATGCCAATGGCTCTAAATTAGTAAATGGTGGTCCCGAACACAAGGTTTATCCAATTAGTCATCTTGAGCGGGTCGGCAAAAAGGAAGCCGGAAAACTATTAGATGGCCAAATATATGATGAATACCCTGAGAGCAAGGAGAGCTCATGAGGAAAATAATTGATGAAATATTCATGGCAATATTGCTAATACTCTTTATCTTCTACATATTTAATCCTTCAGAAGTCAAATATCAAGAGCAGTTAGATGGATATAAGACTGACGTCCAGCGGATGCAGCTAGAAGTAGAAATGCTAAGGCTGGAACAGCAGGAACTCACAAAGCAGGTTCGGGAGTTCATTGAAAAATGGAATGTTGATGTTTTTGAGGCCACAGCCTACGCCCCCGCAGATAACAAAAGTGGGATGTGTGCTGATTCTAACCCCCTCCTTACCGCAACCGGGACTCGTCCGGGTCCCGGAACCATTGCGGTGAACCCTAAAGTGGTACCATACCAAAGCAATTTGTGGGTTCAGGGTTATGGCTGGGGACAAGCCTTAGACACAGGTGGAATGATAAGAGCCAGGGATGATCTGATTGATGTTTTTAAATGGACTTATGAGGATGCAATGAAGTGGGGCAGAAGAAAGGTTGTGGTAGTGTGGTCACCAGGACAGACAGAGTACTGATAGCTCTACTTATAACCAGTATTTTATGTTTCCCCATTTGGTATCAACTACTAAATAAATAACAATCTGGAAAGGAGGAGTATCATGCCTAATTTAAACATTGCTGAAATGGGTAATGGCGCATTTTCGGAAAGGTTTACAGAAGAATTACAAAAAGCCCTAGAAAATATTGCTGACTTAAATACCGATCCAACTAAAGTGCGAACCGTCACACTTGTGGCCAGACTTAAATCAGATGAACACAGAGATATGGTTAGCGTTGATGTATCTGTCAAATCTTCACTTGTACCAGCAAAGTCTCTAACCACTAAGCTTTTGGTGGATAAGGATCGTGAAGGAAATGTCATTGGTGCAGAATTAAAAAGTGGAAAGAAAGGACAAACCTATCTCGACTGTGACGGAAGCATTAAGGATGACAAAGGTAAAGTAATCAGTATTAGCAAGTAAAAATAATTTATTTGGAGGTTAATATGATAAAAGGTGCTATGCAGTTTTTAATGGATAAGGCTGCTTTAAAAGAACAAATAATTGAAATTGGCGGAAAGACTTTCAGTACTAAAAATCTAGAACTAGTTACTACTCCAAACGCTTCTCCCCTTACTGTAAATACTCTTTCTGGTTTAACTGACTATATTTGTTCTGGTTTTGATAATGATACTTTCGCAGGAAATTTAATTCATATTGTTGGGCCTGCAAAAGTAAATCTAATTTCTAACCTTTTGGAAGATTCCAGCAGAGAAACATATATGACAACAGAAGCGATGACACCTGTTTTTCGGTTTGGTCAATGGTATGACATTGAAAGCTTTATAATTGCACTTCAGTCCAGCTTCGTGAAAAATCTAGATGTTGAAAAAATCCTTAGACTTGTTGGCAATATTGAGGAGAAAGCTATTAGAACTTTTACTGATGATGGAATATCCCAAGGTGTTGCTGCCAGAACAGGCTTAGCAAAGGTTGATGAGGTAGTGGTTCCTAATCCAGTATTGTTAGCACCTTATAGAAGCTTTATTGAAATAGAGCAACCTGAAAGTAATTTCGTGTTTAGGCTTAAGCAAGGAAAAGAAATGCCAGAGTGTGCTTTATTTGAAGCTGATGGTGGTGCATGGAAGCTAGAAGCAATGAAAAGGATTAAAGAATACCTTGATGAGCAGCTAAAAGATATGGATATAAAGGTTATTAGCTAAAAATATGGGCGGCATGTGTCGCCGCCCTAATCTTAATTTGGCCATGGAGTGATTATATGGATTACATGAAGGAACTTAACTCATTCTATGATTGGCTCGAAACAAATTTATTGTCGACATCCGGTATTGTCTTATGGTTGGCTTTAATGCACATAAACAATAAGGCCGGATGGGCAAAGGAATTTACTGTAGCCGTATCGGTGCTATGTGTTAAGACGGGGCTATCTCCAAGGGCAATTTCAAATGCCAGAAATGAACTTAAACAAAAAGGAAGGATTGACTGGCGATCACGGAAAGGTAATCAATCTGCTACCTATAAAATAATCCCTTTGTCGGCAAATAATGCCCGCATTACTTCCGACATTACTTCCGACAATGCTTCCGACAAATGTACCGACAATACTTCCACATTAAAAAGATCTTTTAAGAATAATAATTCTTATTATTCTTGTAAAACAAAAAGAGAATATAAAGAAGATGATTTATATTATATTCTCGCAAATCGTTTATACCAAAAAATATTAACCAACAATCCTGAGCACAAAGAACCAAGCTTGCAAAAATGGGCAGACGATGTTCGTCTAATGATGGAGAAGGATAACCGTAATCAAGCCCAAGTAGAATACCTAATAGACTGGGCACAAAGTAATTCTTTTTGGAAATCCAATATCCTTTCTATCAGCAAATTAAGGGAAAAGTTTGACCAATTAGCAATTCAAGCTAAAGAAGCAAACAACGAAAGGAGAAAAGATAATGGCCGGGCAAGCCCTACGAAATGTAGTGGAGGAGTTGATCTCAACCAATTCAGCCTCTGAAGATTATTACTGTACAATATGTGGGCGATTGGTTCCAAAACTGCATTTGACTATATTAAAAAAAGACAGAGTAATACAGCCTAAATGCAAGTGTGAGTCTGATCAGCACGATAATTTTTTCAAGGAAATAGCTGAAAAGAAACGCAAAAGTGACATCGAAGCAAAGTTTTCAATCTCAGAGCTTGGCGATAGGTTTAATAATTGCCGACTTAACAACTTTATTTTACGTCCAGGAGCTGCAGGATGCTACGAATTAGCCAAAGCTTATGCTGATAAATTCTCCAAACAAACAGAAAAAGGTTTAGTGATTTGGGGTAGACCAGGTAACGGCAAAAGCCATCTTGCAGTAGCTATAGCCCATGAAGTTATTAAGCGTAACCATACCGTTGTTTTTAGGACTATGCCTGAGCTCTTAGAAAAAATACGCAACTCCTTTAATCGTGACAGCAAAGATACTGAGCAGCAAATAATGAGTGCATTAATAGACTGCAATTTATTGATTCTTGATGATTTTGGGGCAGAAAAAATAAACGACTGGGTAGCCGATGTAATATTTCGTATAGTTGACCGTAGGTACCGACTAAAAAGACCGATAATCGTCACCACTAATTATTCTCCTCAAGAACTTGTAAATAACTTTGATAAAAACATGCTTGATATCAAAGGCCTTAGGGTAATTGATCGGATTTTAGAAACAAATTCTATTATCGAGAATAAGGCCACTAGCTACCGGCAGGAAATAGCTAAAAAGAACAAAATGGCCCAGTCCAAAGAAAATTTATTTCCGGAGTGAGGAAGGATGGTGGAAACCGTGGAGCTTATGCCAGTGTACATAATACACCCTTACAAGGGACTTGATGGTAATTATGAGGAGAATTTGCAAAAGATTAATAATATTTGCTCAACTATCATAAAAACCATGCCGGGAATTTTGCCCATTAGTCCCGTTCATTCATTAGGTTTTTTCCTGGATGAAAAGCAGGATCCGAAAGCAAGGAAAAAAGCACTAAAGTATTGCTTGGAGCTGCAGGGTGCAGTGGGAAAACTAAAAGGAGAAAATTGGGTGTTTGGTGAGTATTATCTGTCCGAGGGTTCACTGGGAGAAATACAAAATGCCCTCAGGCTAAACATGCCTATAAAATACGGAAAGATAATTGCCGAGTTTCCCTTGGATCACCACATAAGGTTAAATGATTTTTACGAGTTTCATGCCCAATTTTGCATGGGAGTATAGGAGCTGGTTGAAATGATAAAAGTAGGACAGGCAGTAACCGTATATACGATCGGGAAGAAAAGACAAAAGCAAATGAGCGGAAAAGTAGTCTATGTCAACGAAAAACACTTTACTGTATCAAACGGGAGATACAGAGAATCGTTTCTGTTTATAGATATAAGAATCGGCTACATAGATGTTGTACTCAAAAAGGTTGCCTAAACTACATGGAGGGGGGAAGTACTTTGAATTTCGAAGCCAAAGATAAGCTAGAGCGCAAATTAAAAGGCTATTGGAAATCAAAACAAAAGCTTGAAAGTTTACATAGAGCTCTAGAAAAGCTTGATAAAGACATAGCTGTTTTAAGAGGTATTCTGGCCGAAAAAGATGAGCTTATTCCTTCCCCTTCACAAATTTCTTTTACTCCAGGTGGCGGCCGTGGATCCTCAGAGTTCACTACAGTGGAAAGATCAGCCATGCTTTATGAAAGCACCCAGGAAATGCTGAAAACGAAAATTGAGCAACTAAGACAAAATAGGTTAAGAAAACAAATGAGAATCATGGAGACAGAATACACAATTGATATCTTTGAGTACATAATTGCTAACCACCTGGATGAAGAAGAGGTAAAGGTTTTTGAACAATGCTATCTCTATAATCGTAATAACATCCAGGTCGGCAAAGCCCTGAATTGTGATGAATCAACTATCAGAAGGAAAAGGGAAAAGATATTGACAGTTTTTTATGAATTACTAAAGATTAGGGCATAAGTTTTAGTTATCAACACTCGATATTATTTTGTCATAGCGCTATCTTTATCAGGGAAATCAAAATATCTTATTATAAACGTGGTTGCTATATATGACCAGATTAAGTAGATAAGATAGTATGCCAAAGCTGTATCATAAGTGCTATATTTATCCATTGTATGGTCCAGAAATGGAACAATTGCTAATTGGAAAAACCACATACAAAAAGCAATGCCTGATAACTTGATTAATTTTTCTTCGGGACCAGTAGCTTTATATAAATATGTAGATAATATCCCAAATAATCCACCTAAACTATAGTTAGTTATGAAGCCCACTATCCATCTTCCAAGATGCATTGGTTTATCAGGTATATGCAAAATAAATCTAGCTCCATATTCAGTTATACTTATTGGAATTATTCCAGAAAAGTGAAGTGTTAAAGAAATGGCGGTTAAAACGGTTGTAGCAATTAATCCTGCGAAAAATCCACAAGTCCATGTTTTAAATTTAACTTTATTTTTTCTCTTGTATTTAATATTTATCACCACTTTAAATATTCTAGCTTTATTTTTTATAAAAATCCAAATTAATATTCAGTGATAAATAACAAAGGTTTAATATAACAACCCAAAGAATCTAATAAAGGATGATAGAAATGAAAAGATGCCCAGTAAATCCTTGTGATCAAGAAAAATGCGGTTGGTGGGATAAAAGAATAAAGACCTGTTCTTATGATTGGGAGCATGGCGAATATTGTCCGAATTGTGGAGCGATTTTAATTAAAAACAATTATGGCACATGGTGTTCTTATAGTGGTTGTGACTTTGAAGAAAGAAAATAATTTAAGTAGCTATGCCGAAAAAACGCCGAATAATCGCCGAATTATGTCAGTAAATTATGGTAATATGGACACAATAAGACTTTTATATAAATGAAACACGACAAGGGCAGTCCTTTGAGGGGCTGTCTTTATGCGTGTAAAGTTAATAACAAATTAATTTAGGAAAAAGATTGTAAATTTTAAAGGGTATTTCATATTAAAAGTGGTAATAAGTTATTTAAAAATTTTTTTAGAATTAAGAAGGATTATGTAAAATTTTGTAGAAAGATAATTTTGGTAATTAAAAATATTAATGAAAAAGGCAAACCATCTGAAAGGATGGGACGCAAAGCTATGGGTCTAAAGTATTAATTTGCTAAGACTGCCAGGCTACCATTAAACTTATAGGTTTAAGTTTACGGTAGCCCTTAACGGGGCTTTTTTCATAGATTGAGGGTATAAGTCAAGATGCACATGGACAATGTAAGAAAACTCATGGAATTATTGAAAGACTACGACTTAAATGTTTGGAAGCATTCAATTTTTGTAATGAAGTTTTCATTTGAAATCATGAAAAGGCTAGACCTTCATAGAAAAGAAGTAACAAATATTTTAATTGGTTCATTGTTGCATGATATTGGTAAATTGAAAATTAGTAAAGAAGTAATAAATAAACCTGGAAAGTTAAATCTTCAGGAATGGGATGAAATAAAAAGACATCCAACTTACGGGGGCTCAATCATAAATCAATATAATATTAATAGTGGGATACTGCCATTAATCTTATATCACCATGAGAGATGGGATGGAAAAGGGTATTATGGTGTGGCAGGTAAACATATACATTTTGGTGCCAGAGTAATTGCAATTGCAGACTCGGTTGAAGCTATGTCGTCTGAAAGACCATATCAAAAAGTGAAAGATACTAAAGAAATTTTTATGGAATTGTTAAATAATAGAGGGGGCCAATTTGATCCCGATTTAATAAACCTATTGTTTAAAATAGAATCTAATAATAATCAATTAATCTTCTCAAATAATTTGGCAAAAAAACAAAGAATTCTTGAAAAGTTAATTTCTGTTAGTCGTAATTATGATTCAAATGTTTTTTATTCAGGGGGATATTAAAATGATATTATTAGATGAAGATTTGGTACAACTTATAAACGATTTAGTAATTGAACTAAAAATGTTATTAGATAATAATTCCTAAGCGTTATTTATTCAGTTGATAAAATAAATAGAGATAGGATGTATGTTATGAGTTCTTTGAATAACCACAGAAGAGCGGATATCAAGGTTATTTTTTCCGAATTTGATTTTCCTCCTATGCAAGATGCTTTAATAGTTGCTAAGCGTTCTCCCATAGGCCCGGAAGCTGCAAGAAGGATGGTTGACATATTATCTCCTGAACAATATGAAATCATTGAAGTAGAGCATGATATTATAGAGGCCATTGTTATCAAGAAATCCTTAATTAAAATGTTCCCAAAAGATAAGCTTATTGCTTTTCTATTAGAGGAAGGTGGGAATATTACTGATATCAATAGCATCATAAAAGCAAATGTTAAAACATTTATTGAAGTGAGTAGGTCAGTAGATTTATGAATACTATTGTAAGCCAGTTAATGACTAAAGAAGTTTATACAATAAATCCTTTTCGTAGTGTTTTAAGTGCTCAAAATATTTTGGAATCAAATAAAATTGGAGGTCTGCCTGTAGTTGAAGATAAAAAAGTAATTGGAATAATAACATCTTTTGATGTGAGACGTAGTCATCCAAATAGATTAGTTTTCGATGCTATGACAAAAAATCCAATTACTATTTCTGAGAATGAGAATATTATCTATGCATTAAAAATGCTGAAAGATAATAAGATCGAACGGTTACCAGTTGTGAATCAACAAAATGAATTAATTGGCATAATAACGAAGGGCATCTTATTGATGGAGGCTGGTAAAAGAATAGACCTATTAACAGGACTTCAAACAAGTCAAACTATAGTATGCAATACAACAAAACTTTTATTCAAAAGTAATAATGATATTGTCTGTTTATTT